>NZ_JBEBMH010000018.1:0-120554 GCF_040081985.1 Mesorhizobium yinganensis
TGTGGGAGGTCTATATCGACATGGAACCGGAGGACGGCTGCCTCTGGGTCTACGGGCCCGACGAACAGCAGATCCCCGCCTTCACAGACTTCGGACTCGAAAGTCTGATCGACTTCATCCGCGAGCACAAAGCCAATCGCGGCGACAGCCAAAACGGCAGCCCACAAGAGCCCGGGTCATAACCGGGCGCTTACCGACGATCCCACGTGCGGCCGCGATGATCAGCCGCCGCGCCGCCGCTTCGGCCGGACGCAGCAGCCGCAGGATGGCGAGATAGAGGTGGCGAGGAAGGGTAAGTGCCGGGGACGGTTTACTTTTTTCCGCTTGAGCCAGCCTTGAAACGGCTGCGCCCTTCTGCGGAAAGAAAGTAAACCGTCCCCCTGCGCCAAGCTCCCCAGCGCCCATCTCGGCCATGGCGAGCAGCATGGCAAGGATGCGCTTCAATGCCTCAAGGTTTCTCTCGATTGCCGCACGTCCGTCCATCGCCGCCCACCTCCGATACAGGCGTCGGCGATAATCTCACCGATTGGCAGCGATGTAAATAATCCTAGGCAAATAATCCTAGACATGATCGTGAAGACAGCTAGGCCGGCCAGTGCCTTGCAATTTCGAAATGGAGCAGGCTTTCGCTTCGTAACAGACGGACATCACGAGATAGCAGGCGAATCGTCGTCAAAGCCGGCCCAGCCTGCTTGGGTCAATGTCGGGTTTCGACCCCAAATCGGACCTCATCAAGAGGGTTTGGAAATCTTCTCCTCATAATCGGTCAGCAACGTCCAGAGCTTGAGACTCTCCGAATCGTCGGGCATGCCCTCTACCGCATTCCTAATTAGGTAATACTCAGCTTCCGAGCGAATAAAGCCGCGCTTGATAACACGTGTTATCTGTTTCATGAAGCGCGGCCGGATCTCCGTCAAAGTTGGAAGCTGTCGTTCCCAGCAGAATGCATCGAATTGCGCCACCTCTTCTCTGTCCCAGTCAGCACTCATTTCAAGACTGTCGCCGATTGCCATTTGTAGTCCTTTGCGAGCATTTGCCGGTGACTTGATCGCCATCGCGTCCAAGGCCGCAATGGCGGCGGAGTAGTCGGGCTTCGCGTGTTCTATGAACGCCACTAACCACGCTCTAAAGGTCTCATATTCTCCTACGGTGATGCCCATCTGCATCCGCTCCAATTAAAGGCCACTAACTTTGCGGACGGCCTGCCTCAGCCCCTCCCCGCCGAACCACGCCGCGAAAACACCGCCATCGCTGCATTCAGCATGCCGACGATACCGCCGGGATAGGCGAGCATCACGACGAGGATCAGCAAGGCGGTGATGATCGGCCGCCAGGCGCCGAAATCGGCCATTGCCTCGGAAAACACCGTCAGCACGAAGGAGGCGATGATGGCGCCGTAGATCGTGCTGGTGCCGCCGAGCAGCACCATCGACAGGATAATGGTGCCAAGGCTCATGCTGAAAACTTCTACCGAAGCGTTCCGTTGGTAGGCGGCGTAGAAGGCGCCGGCCACGCCGGTGAAGAAGGCGCTTGCCGCCAGCGTGATCAGCCGCTGCTTGACCAGCGAGATGCCGCGGCTCACCGCATAGTCCTCGTTGTCGCGCAGCGCCACGATGCTGATGCCGGTGCGCGAGCGCACGAAGGCGCGCAGGAAGACGGTGCTCGCCGCCAGCAGCGCCAGCGCGATGTAAAAATAGGCGAATTTGCCGTCGCGGACCATGTTGTGGTCGAACACGTAGAGCGACGGGATGCGCACGATGCCCTGCGTGCCGCCGGTGTAGTCGGACTGGCTCAGGATCACCTGCATCACCAGTTGTGCGAAACCGAAGGTGACGAGGATGATGTAGATGCCTTTCAGCCTTAGGATCGGGATGGTGACGGCGACCGCCGCGATGACGGCGATGACGCCGCTGGCGACCATCGCCAGCCAAGGGTCCATTGCGGCCAACTTCGTCAGCAGGCTGTAGGCGTAGACGCCGATGCCGAACAGCGCGATGTGGCCGAAATTGAAGACGCCGCCGTAACCCAGGCTGAGGTCCCAGTTCGACGCGACGATGGCGTAGATGAACACCATGATCAGCACGTGGCGGCTGTAGCTGTCGGTGAAGACGAAGGGCAGCAGCGCCAGAACAGCGAAACCGATGACGATGGCGACCGCCTCGCGCTGCCATGGCACGCGGCCGGGGCCGACCGGGATGGCGCTCGCCGCCGGGCGGGAGGGTTTTGCGTCGGCCAGGTTCGCGGCGGTCATGCGAACCCCCGGCCGCTTCGGGTGAACAAGCCTTCGGGCTTGACCATCAGGGTCAGGATCAACGCGGCGAACAGCAGCGCCGGCGTCCAGTAGAGGCCGAAATAATAGCTGCAGATCGCCTCGAAGAAGCCGATCACGTAGGCTGCGAAGATCGGGCCGGAAATGCTTGATATGCCGCCGAAAACGACGACGATGAGGGCTTTCAGCAGCGGGTCGGCGCCCATCACCGGCGTCATGAAGCGGTAGCCGCCGAGAAAGATGCCGGCGAGCGCGGCGAGCGCGGCGGCAATGCCGAAGGCCAGCGCATAGAGCGCGGTGACGTTGAGGCCGACCAGCCGGCTGGCGTCCTCGTTCTGCGCCACGGCGCGCAGCGCGAGGCCGAGCCGGGTGCGGTTGAGGAAGGCCCAGAGCGCGGCGAGAATGATCGGCGTGATCACGATGATGGCAATCTGGTGCAGCGACACGCCGATGCCGCCCAGCGTGATGTTGCCCTCCAGCAGCGGAGGAACCTGTTTTGAGCGCGGCCCCCAGATGACCAATGCGCCGTTCTCGATCAGCGAGCCGGCGGCAAGCGTGGTGATGACGACGACCAGTACCAGGTTGGCACGGCCGATCAGCGGCCTGACCACCGTCGCTTGCAGCAGCCAGCCGACGCCGGCCATCAGCGCGACCGCCAGCGGAAAGGCGACATAGGCGGGGAAACCCAGCGCCACGAACTGCCAGGCGAGATAGGCGCCGAGCATCATGAAGACGCCGTGGGAAAAATTGAAGACGCCGATGGTGGTCCACACCAGGGCCAGGCCGACCGCCATCATGGCGTAGAGCGAACCCTGGAACAGGCCGCCGAAAAGGATGTCCGCGGCGGTGTTCATCCGAGCATGTCCCAAATCCGATCCGGCATTGCGCTAGTGCCCGAAATACATGGCCATGATGTCGGAGTGAGCGAGGTTCTCGCCCGGCTTGATCTCCGTCTCCACCTGGCCATGATTGACGAAATAGAGGTGTTTTGTGAGCTCGAGCAGGAACTCGACGTCCTGTTCGACCACGATAAGCGGCACGCCGCTCTTCGAGATGTCGAGCACGGACTTGCAGAGCTCGTCCTTGATTTTTGGCGCGAGGCCGAGCGTCGGCTCGTCGAGGATGAGAAGTTTCGGGTGGCTCATCAGCGCGGTGCCGATGGAGACCATCTGGCGCTCGCCGCCGGAAAGCGTGCGCACCCGCTGGCGCCAGCGTTCCCTGAGTTTCGGGAACAGCTTCAGCACCTTTTCCCGGTTGGCGGCCTCGTGCGGCCGGGCGCGCGACGAATAAGCGCCGAGCGCCAGGCAGTCGGCAATGGTGAGGTCGGGGAACAGCGTGTTGCCCTGCGGCACGTGGATCAGCCCCTTGCCGACGATGGCGCGCGGCGTGAGACCCGTGATGTCCTCGCCGTCGAACTGCACGGCGCCGCCGCGCGGCTTGAGCAGACCGGAAACAGCACGCAACAGCGTCGTCTTGCCGTGGCCGTTGGGACCGAACAGGCCGACGTTGCCGAAGCGGCCGGCCTCCATCGAGATGCCGTCGAGCACGGTAACGCGGCCATAGCCGACGGTGAGCCGGGCGACGTTGAGCATGGGATCGCTCACGCGGCGGCCCTTCGCGTCCCGAGATAGGCTTCTACGACCCGCTCGTCGGCGATCACTTTTCGCGGCTCACCGAGTGCCAGCATGGTGCCCTGGTTGAGCACCAGCAGATGTTGGGAGAGGCTCATCAGGAAGGTCAGCACGTGCTCGATCAAGAGGATGGTGATGCCGCGCGCCGCGGTGCGGCGGATCAGCTCGATCGAGCTGTCGATCTCCGGCTTGGTGAGGCTGGAGGCAGGCTCGTCGAGCAGCAGCATTTTTGGTTTCATGGCGATCGCGGTGGCCAGCATCAGGCATTTGCGCTGGAAGACGGAAAGCTCTCCCGCCGGGCGGCCGAACTGAGCCACGCCGAGCCCGACGAACTCCAGCGCCTCGGCGGCGGCCTCGCGCGCGGCGGGCGCCGGCTGGCTTGCGGTGCCGAAACTGGAACCCATCAGCGCGTTCTCGAACACGGTCAGGCCGTCGAAACTGGTTTCGCGCTGGAAGGTGCGCGCCAGGCCGAGCCGCGCGATGCGGTGGCCGCGCAGGCGCTGGACCTCCACGCCGTCGAAGCGGATAGTGCCGCGATCCGGCCCGAACGGGATGCCGGTGATGACGTTGAACAGCGTGCTCTTGCCGCTGCCGTTCGGGCCGGCGATGCCGAAGATTTCGCCGGCCTCGACCTTGAAGGACACGCCCTCGACGGCCTTCAGCGAACCGAAGGCCTTCGAGACGTCGTCCAGTTCAAGCAGCGCCATGCCTCACTGCAACCAAGGCTGGATCTTGAACTCGCCGGTGGCGTATTGCGCCGGCGAGATCAGGTCGCGCTTGCCGTCCCAAATCTGGAAGAAGGTGATCGGGATGAACTCGTCGCCCTGGGTGGCCAGGTGGGTCGCCGGATCGAACTTCAGGCGGCCGGCGGCGATCTGCTTGTCGGTCTCGGCCAGCGCCTTCATCACCGCGGCATGGTCGGTTGCGCTGCCCGCCTTTTTCAGGGCGTCGAGATAGACGTAGACGCTCTCATAGAGCGCCGCGCCATAGGTTCCGCTCTCCAACCCGTATTTCGCCTTGTACTTGTCCGCGACCTCGGCGGCACGCGGGTTCTTCGGCGTGGTCAGCGGTCCGCCGAGCAGGTTGTAGATGACGCCGTCGGAGTTCTTCTTGGTCAGTTCGACGAATTCCGGCACGCTCGGCGCGTACTGCAGGAAGACGAGGCTCTTGGTCGGCTGCTCCATGAACTGGTTTAAGAAGGAGGCGGAGTTCCCGGGCAGGTAGTCGGTGTTGATGACGACGTCCGGCACGTTCTCGCGGACCTTCGCCAGGATGGCGCGCCAGTCGGTGACCTCGCCGAACGGCACGAGCTCGTCGACCGTGATGGTCCAGCCCTTCTCGGCAAAGGTCTTCTTCATGCCTTCCGAAATGGTCTTGGAATAGGCGTTGTCGGAGGAAACGATCGCAACCTTCTTGGTCGGGAGCTGGATCTTGCCATCCGCGGCCAGCTTCTCGACGAAGGTGGTGACGTCGGTGTTGTAGGCGTCATAGGACGGTGTCAGCGACCAGCAGCAGCCGTATTTCGACGGATCCGCGGCGACGATGTCCTTGGTCTGCTGGGAATTGGCCGAGAGGATGTAGGGCATTTCCGCCTCAGCCATGTTGTCGATCTCGAAATTGGTCAGGCTGGCGTAGCCGGTCGTGATCAGATGCACGTCCTGATCGCCGAGCAGACGCTCGACGGCACTTGTCACCGCGCCGGCCGACTGGTCCTTCACGTCGCCGACCACCAGCTCGAACGTATCGCCGTTGAAGCCGCCGGCCGCGTTGATCTCGTCGATGGCGAGCTGGGCGCCGCGCTGGAATTCCTGGCCGTCGGCGGCCGCCGGGCCGGTGAGCGGGGCAAGCAGGCCGATCTTGATCGTGTCGGCAAGGGCGCCGCCGGACGCGACCGCGGCAAGCGCTGCGATCGAGGCTCCCAAAACGAGTTGCCGGGCTCTGCGGCCAATGGTGGTGGCGATCATCATGACACGTTCCCCTGTTGCGTCGGCTAGGTTGAATGATTGACAATCTATGCACATGCGGTTCAATCTGAAAAGATATTTTCATGCCTCGTCACGCAGTTTTGCCTGTTCGGCGGACGTGCGCCGGCGGGTGATGGATTTGTGTGCAATTGCCTGAACGAGCGACGGAGGCCGGGGTGGCGACGAAGAAATTCGATGTGGAAACCAGTCACGGCAGGCTCGCGGTGCGCGAGACGGATAGTGCCGGCATGCCGGTGCTGATGATCCACGGCAATTCGTCGTCGTCGGAAGTATTCCGCAACCAGTTCGACGGCCAGATCGGCCGGGACTATCACCTCGTCGCCATCGACCTGCCGGGCCACGGCGCATCAGCCGATGCGATCGACCCCGACCGCACCTACAACATGCCGGGCTACGCCGACGCCTTCACCGAGGCGATGCTGAAGCTCGGACACGATCGCGCGGCGATTTTCGGCTGGTCGCTCGGCGGCCATATCGGGCTCGAAATGATCGGCCTCTACGAGGGCATGCTCGGCCTGATGATCACCGGCACGCCGCCGGTTTCGGCTGCCGACCTGGGCAATGGCTTCCGCCCGAGCCCGCATATGGGCCTTGCCGGGCAGGAGCATTTTTCGCCGGAGGATATCGACAATTATGCCCATAGCACCTGCGGCGAACCCTTCGACCAGATGCTCCACGACGCGGTGAAGCGCACCGACGGCCGCGCGCGAAAACTGATGCTGAGCAAGTTCGGCGAGGGTGTGGGCCGCGACCAGAGCCAGATCATCCTGGGCGAAACGCCGCCGATCGCCGTGCTCAACGGCATCGACGAGCCGTTCGTCAACGTCGAGTTCGTCGACACGATCCGCTTCTCGAATCTTTGGGAAGGAAAGAAACATCTGATCGAAAAGTCCGGCCATGCGCCGTTCTGGGATTCGCCGGACCGGTTCGATCCGATCCTGGACCGGTTCTTGAAGAGTTTGGAGAGGGAGTGGCGGGGGTAGAATTCGGAGGTTGCACTCCTTCGCACCCCCCTCTGTCCTGCCGGACATCTCCCCCTCAAGGGGGGAGATTGGGTGGCCGGTTTGGTTTCGCCAATCGTCAAAGGTGCAGGACAAGCGGTGAGGCCGACACTGCCAATCTCCCCCCTTGAGGGGGAGATGTCCGGCAGGACAGAGGGGGGTTCGACGAGGCGCCAGCAGTCAAATTCAAGGTTGCCCGGTGACCGTAACCCTCAATGCACCGCGGCGTACATGATCTTCTCCTCGGTCGCCTCGGTCGGTGAAAACTCCTCAACGATGCGGCCCTGGCGGCAGACCAGGATGCGGTCGGAGAGGTTCATGATCTCGGGCAGGTAGGACGAGATGACAACGACGGCGAGGCCGTCGTCGGCCAGGCGGTTGATGATCTGGTGGATCTCGACGATGGCGCCAACGTCGACGCCGCGAGTCGGCTCGTCGAAGATGACGAGGCGGGGCTTTTCCACCAGCCCCTTGCCGATCACCACCTTCTGCTGGTTGCCGCCGGAGAGTTCGACGACGCGGGCATTGTCGTTGATGGCACGGATGCTGAGCTTTTCGCTCCACTCGCGCGACAGCGCGTGCATCTCCTTCAGGCTGATCACCCAGGCGCGCTCGTGGCCCGCCGCAAGCAGACCGGAGAACAGGTTCTCGGCAATAGACATGGTCTCGAATATGCCTTCGCTCTTGCGATCCTCGGTGACGTAGACGACGCCGTCGCGTACCGCCTGCGCCGGCACGAGGTAGCGTACCGGCCGGTCGTCCAGCTCGATCACGCCACCCCGCAAAAAGTCGCGCTTGTGGATGCCGGCGACCACCTTGAAGGTCTCGGTGCGCCCCGAGCCGATCAGGCCGAAGACGCCGGTGATCTGGCCCTCGAAGATCGAGAAGGAATTGTTGCGCACCATGGCGCCCATGGAGATGTCCTGCACCGACAGAACCTTTTTGCCGGCCGGCCTGAGCTGGGCATCGTCGCGGTTTCGGTAGAGCTCGGCCGACAGTTTGCGCCCGACCATGGCGGCGATGATCTTCTCGCGGTCGAAGGTTCTCGTGTCGCCGGACGCCACGATCTCGCCGTCGCGCAGGATGGTGATGCGGTCGGAGAGAAGCAGCGCCTCCTCCAGCGCATGGCTGATGAAGACGATGGAGACTCCCCTCGCCTTCAGCCGCCGCACCAGCGCGAAGAAATGGCGTTTTTCCTCCGGCGTCAGGGTTGCGGTTGGCTCGTCGAATATGATGATCTCGGCGTTGTGGTGAACGGCGCGCGCGATCTCGACCATCTGCCGCTTGGCGGCGCCCAGTGTCTCGACCATGGCGGTGGGATCGACCGGGAAATTCAGCGACTGCAGGAACTGCTGGGCGGAAATGTAGATGCCGCGCAGGCGGTTCAGAAACGCTTCGGTGCCGAGATAGAGGTTTTGGGCGACCGTCATCGACGGCACCAGGCTGGTCTCCTGGAAGACCATGGCGATGCCCGCGTCCAGAGCCGCGTTGGGCGTGGCGTAGGCAATCTCCCTGCCATTGTGGATCATTTTTCCCGAACTCATCTCGACGACGCCGGCGATGATTTTTGTCAGCGTCGACTTGCCGGCGCCGTTCTCGCCGAGCAGCGCGTGGATCTCGCCACGTCGGAGTTCGAAGGTGGCGTTCTTGACGGCGGGCACGCCGCGATAGGCTTTGGTGACGTCTTCGAGCCGGACGATCACGTCCGAGGCTGGCATCGTCGTTGCGCGGGCATCCATGTCAGGAAACCTCCGCCAGATTGATCCTGAGCACCGCGTCGCCGCCGCGCGAGGCGATGTAGACATGTCCGCCAAGCTCGACCGCGCTGCATGTGCCGTGGCGGACGCCGTTGGCGCGGCTGTGCAGGCTGCTGACCGGGCGCAACCGCGCATCGAGCTTAACCACGAGGCCGTAGGAGAGGCTGGGTGACCACGGCTTGTGCACGCCCATCGTCTTGATACCGCCGCACTGGAGCGGCTCGAGAAAACTCCGGTTGGACGAGAACGACGGCGCGATCCAGAAGCGCGGCTCGACCTCGGCCATCATGTCCTGCCGATAGTGTTCCTCTTCAAGGATGAACTCGATCAGCCGGTTGCGGGGCGCGAAGATCGAAAGCCAGACGCCGCCATCGCCGGCGGGCGAAAGCCGCGCCGGGTAGCCCGGCAGGTGGTCGGCCACGACGTCCCGCTTGCCGGCGGCGTCGATGCGGATCAGGCGGTGACGCCAGCTCTCGCTGACGACGACGCCGTCGCCGGCCGGATGCAGGCCATAGGGAAAGGCGAGCCCAGAGGCGATCTCACGGAAGGCGGTCGAGCCCGGGTCGCGTTTCCACACGCTGCCGGTTTCGCCATGCGCCATCAGGTCGGCGCTCCACATCGACGGCGAGCGGGTGGCCGAGCCGTTGGCGAGCCACAGCGCGCCGTCGCCCTCAAACGCTAGCGCGGTGATGCAGCCGACCGCCGAGGGCAGATCCACCTCCTTGCCGGCGATCACCAGCTTGCCGGTTTCGAGCCCGGCGACAAGCTCGCCCGATGGGGATACGGCCAGCGCGGTGACCGGCGCGGAAAAAGTCTCGACGACACGCGGCGCGGCGCCGGCGGCGATTTCGTAGACGGCGTTGCCGCTGCTGGCGAGAAGCGCGTCACCGCGCACGGCCAGATTGTCGGCATCGGCGAGCGTGATGAAAATCTCGGCCTCGTCGAGGCGGGTATTGGGCCGGAACGCGCCGTCGAGCGGCGGGATGGTGACGGCCTTGCCGCGGAAAAGGTCGAGGATCGGATCGAAGATCATTTGCCGGCTCCCCAATAGGAGCGCGGCCCGGTCCACCCCTCGTCCGCGCCGGGGATGCGGTAGCGGCCGACGCGGTTGTTCAGGATGCCGCCGACATAAAGATATCCTTTGTGCTCGCGCATCGACGTGACCATCGGGTGCGAGACGCCGGTCAGGTCGCCGAGCGTCTCGACGATCCTGCCGGTCCCGCTGAACTTCACCACGCCGCCGGTGTTGATGTTAGGGAAGAGCCAGTCGTCCTGCGGCAGGCGGCGGGTCATGCGCTTGCGCATGCCGGGGTGGCGCAGCGACAGGTCGAAACTCGGCGTGCGCATGCCGAGCCAGGCCATCCAGTAATTGCCGTCTGAGGCGCGGTTGATGTTGTCGGGATAGCCCGGCATGTCCTTGATAACGCATTCGGCGGTGCCGGCCTTCGGCCCTTCCAGCCAGTAGCGGTGGACCCGGCAGGCCCAGCTTTCCGCAAAGAACAGCGATTTGCCGTCATGCGCCATGCACACGCCGTTGGCGTAGCGGTAGCCGTCGAGCAGGGTTTTGGTCGAGCCGTCTTTCGGGTCGTAGACAAGCAGGCGGCCGCTGGCGCGGTTCTCGATCGAGTCCAGCGCCCAATCATGGGCGTCGTAGCGCTTGGTCGAGTCGGTGAAATAGATGCGGCCGTCGGGAGCCACGTCGCAATCGTTGGGATCGCGCAGCCGCGCGTCGTCGACGATCGAGGTCCAGGAGCGCGCGGTCTCGGCGGAGAGCCGCTTGACCTCGCGCTCGGGCGAGACGGAATAGAGGCCCATCGCGCCGACGCAGGAGATGAGGTTTCCGCTTCTGTCGAAGGCGAGCCCCAGCGGAAAGCCGCCTATATGGGCGAAGACTTCCGAGCGTTTGTAATCTGGCGCGAAGAAGCGGACGATCTCGCCGTGGCGGGTGCCGCAATAGAGATTGTCGTCGCGGTCGAGGATGACGTCCTCGGGGCCTTCCAGCTCGCCGAGGCCGATGTATTCGGTCTCGGAGAGGCGGTTGTCGAGTTCGTAGGGCGTGCCGGAACCCGGCGCCGCCGACTGCGTCTCGCCCATCTTCAAATAGACCGGCGCGACATAGACCTCGTTCAACACCTTGTGGCGGTTCTTCAGCCAGCGGATGTCGATGATGACGGCGACAGCCAGCATCAGGCCGAGCACCATCTGGTTGGTGCCGGTGCCGTAACCCAGCCGGATCAGACCGTTGGTCATGACCAGCACGACGATGGCGCCCATCAGGCCTTTCACGATCGACCCGCGTCCGCCGCCGAGCGAGTTGCCGCCGACCACGGCAGCCGTCAGAGCCAGGATTTCGAGGTTGAGGCCTGTTCCCGGCCCTGCTCCGCTGAGCCGCGTGGCGATGAGGAAACCAGCGATCGAAGCGCAGAAGCCGGAGAAGACATACGTCAGGAATACCGTTCGCTTCACCCGGATACCGGCATTGTGGGCCGAGCGGCGCGAGCCGCCGACGGCCAGCACATGCCATCCGGGGCGCGATCGGGTGAGCGCAATATGGGTGACGATGGCAAACACGATGGCCGTCAGCACGGAGACGGAGAAGCCGAACACCGTGCCGTCGCCGATGAAATCCCAGACATCCGACATCGCCATGGACAATTGTATCTGGGCGGCGAAGTTGACGACCAGAATATCGAACAAAGCGCGGCCGATGATGAAGGTGACCAGCGTGGTGAGGAAGGCACGCAACCTGAGCACGCCGACGAGATAACCGTTGATGGCGCCGCAGGCGAGCCCGGTGGCGATCGCAGCGGCGAGTGCCATCCAGACGGGCTGCTCGAAGATGAAGAACACTGAAACGGCGGCGAAGCAGGAGAGCGCGAAGATCGAGCCGACGGAGAGGTCAATGCCGCCGCCGAGCATGACGACGACCAGGCCAGTGACGACGATCGAGAACTCGCCAAGCTGGCGGGTGGAATCCTGCAACGAGGCGATCTTGAAAAAGCCGGGAATGGCCGTGCCGAAACCGGCGACGGTGATCACCAGCGCCAGGAACGGGATCGCATTGTCGGTCCAGCGTTTGGTGAGTATCTCGCCGATCAGATGATCGGGCACGAGATTGTAGCGCCAGGACTGCAGGCGTTCGCGAAAGGTCATTTGTTGGCGCCGGAAAACGGGAGGGGCGCCGGCCGGAAGGTCCGGCCGGCTCTGATTATTCGGGCTGCGCGTTCCTACTGCGCGGCTGTCTGCAGCGCCTTCAGGTCCCAGCAGCTATCCGGCTTGAGGTCGGCCTTGGTCGTCGCCTTCTCCAGCGTGTAGATGTAAGTCTTCGAGGTGCCGGGCGCCTGGCCGCTCTGCAGCAGGAATTTGATGATCGCGTTGATGTCGCGCGACTGCTGGTGCAATTCGGTCATGACAACCGCGCCATAGGTGCCGTCTTCCAGCTTGTCGCAGTCGGCGGTTTTTTCGCCGCCGCCGGTCGTCACCAGAAACACCTTGTCCTGCATTTTTGCGTCGCGGATCGCAGCCGCCGCGCCGACGGCGTCGCCGTCCCAGAAGTCGATGATGCCGCAGATGTCGGGGTTTTGCTGCAGCATGGTGGTCGTCACGTTGCGCGAGGTGGTGGCGTCCCAGTTGGAGTCAGGCTTGGCGACGATCTGGAAGTCCGGGTTCTTGGCCATCACCTTCATGATGCCGGCATACTGGTAGAGGCTCGACGCATTGACCTGGTCGCCCTGCACAAGGCCAATCTTCTTCGACGAGTTCGGGCCGCAGCCCTTGATCACGGCTTCGGCTTCAAGCTGACCGAGACGGTCCCAGTCCGAGCCGACGAAGGCGTCGGCGGCGAAGTTGGCCGGATTGTCGATGAGGATGACGTAGGTTCCGGCGGCCTGCGCCTTCTTCAGCAGGCGGGCATAGGAGTTGAGGTCGGGCGAATGCACGATCAATACGTCCGGTCGGGTGTCGGAGGAGATCGCCTCGGTGATCGCCTGGGCACCGGCCTCGACGCTCCAGTTCGGATCGCGGGTCTCGAAGGTGCCGCCGAAGGCGTCGACTTCCTTCTTGATGTAGCTTGCCCAGCCCTGCGCCAGGTCGAAACCCATCGCCATCGGGACCAGCATGACGCGCTTGCCCTTCATCGCCTCGGCGTAGGCGGCCGGGCCGGGATCCTCCTGTGCCCTCGCCTGGACGGCAAGGAACGGCATCGACAAGGCGGCCGCGGCGGCCAGAAGTTTCAACATCAGTCTCATGGCAATCCCCTTTTTGCTGTTTCGGTTTTCGTTACGTCCGGCGAAAGGCCGTCAGGCCGTTCGCGTGTCTAAATGTCACCCTGCTGGGCCGTCTGCTCGTCACGCGGGTTGACGAGCCCGTCGATGATGATGGCGGCAAGAAGAATGGTGGATTTGATCAGGTTCTGGTAGATCAGCGGTATGTCGATGATGGTCATGGCATTGAGCATGATGCCGATCAGGGCCGCACCGAACAGCACGTTGCGCACGCCGCCCTTGCCGCCCGTCAGGCCGATGCCGCCGATCACCGCCACCAGCACGATGTCGTAGAGCAGCGTCGAATTGACGACGCGGGTGTTGATCGAATGCAGGCTGGCGGCCGTCAGCAGGCCGGCGACGAAGGCGATCAGCGCGGAAATCACGTAGCGCAGCACCAGCATCGGCCGCACGGGAATGCCGATGTTGCGCGCGGCGATCGGGTTGTCGCCGGCGTAATAGACGTAGCGGCCCCATTTGGTGAAGCGCAGGAACAGGAAGATCAGCACCGCCAGTGCTGCGAAAATGAAGACCTCGATCGGTATATCGAGGAAACGCAGCCCGCCGAAACGCGCCAGCCAGTGGTCCGGCGGCACCGGCACGGCGTCCTGCGAGATCAGTTGAGAGCGGACATAGCCGAAGACAAAGGAGCCGCTCGCCAGCGTCACGAAGATCGCCGGCACGTCGGCATAGGCGACGAGGAAGCCGTTGAGCAGGCCGATCGCGAGCACGCCGCAAAGCACGATGGCAATCGCCGTACCGTCGGCCATGCCGTCGTTGAGGAGTTGCAGATACCAGGCGACCGACATCGCCATGATGGCGACCGCGGCGAGATCGATGCCACGGCCTATGATGACGATGGCCATTCCGAGCGCCAGGATGCCGAGCACGGAGACGGAGCGCACGATCGAGACGAGGTTGTCGGGAGTCAGGAATCCAGGCAGCGAAAGGCCCGCCACGACGAAGATCACGGCGGCGGTGGCCAGGACGATGCCTTCCTGGCTGAGCTTTCTGGACTGGCGCACGGTCCCCGCTCCTTTGCCGCATCCCCTCCCAGGACACGGCCACGACCACCCTCCATCTGCGAAGTTATTAGCCGATCAGGCTTCTCGTCAATCGCGGCTGTGGGCCAGCGGGAACGAAGTGACGGTGCAGCGGATGCCGCGCATTCGATGGAAATTCGCCGGCGGCACATCCCCTAAATTCCCAACCGCCTTGCCGACCCAGCGGCGCCGGGCTAGCAGGGAAGATAAAATGGAGGAGACCCATGGCAGGATTGTATCTGGAGGAGTTCCGGCCGGGCCTGGTGATCCAGCACACGCTGCGGAAAAGCGTCACCGAGAGCGACAACATGCTGTTCTCGACCATGACCTTGAACCCTCAACCCCTGCATATCGACTTCGACTTCGCGGCGAAAAGCGAATGGGGCAAGCCGCTGGTCAATTCGCTGTTCACGCTCGGTCTGATGATCGGCATTTCCGTGCACGACACGACGCTCGGCACGCTGGTCGGCAATCTCGGCATGACTGAAATCGTGTTCCCGCATCCGCTCTTCCACGGCGACACGGTACGGGTGGAGACGGAGATCAAGTCGGTACGGGAATCAAAGTCCCGACCGGACCGGGGCATCGTCGAGATGGAACACCGGGCGTTCAACCAGGACGGCGTGCTGGTGGCGCGCTGCCTGCGCCAGACCATGATCTTGAAGAGGCCTGCCTGATGCGTTCGCTGCTGTTCGTGCCAGGCGATTCGGAGCGCAAGCTGGAAAAGGGTTTTACGTCGGCCGCCGACGTGATTCTGATCGACCTCGAGGATTCCGTTTCCCCGCAGAACAAGGCCGCAGCGCGCGGCATTGCAGCCACGGCGATCCGCGAACGGCGGGAGAACGCAAAGGCGGCGATCTATGTGCGCGTCAACGACCTCGCCTCCGGCCTGACCGACGACGATCTTGCCGCCGTGATGGCCGCGGCGCCCGACGGCATCATGCTGCCCAAGGCGGAAGGGCTCGCCGATGTCGAGCGGCTTTCGGTTAAGCTCCGGGTGCTGGAAGCGGAGAACGGACTGGCCGACGGCGCGACCCGCATCCTGCCGATCGTTTCGGAGACCGCCGCCGGCGTCTTTGCTGCCGCCAGCTTCGGGCGTGGAAGCCCGCGTTTGTCAGCCGTCACGTGGGGCGCGGAGGATCTTTCGGCAGCGATCGGCGCGCGCGCTACCCGCGACGACCAAGGCCGCTACACCGATGTCTTCCGCCTGGCCCGCTCGTTGACGCTGCTGGCGGCGTCAGCCGCCGACACCGCTGCAATCGACACGGTTTTTGTCGATTTCCGTAATGAGCCAGGCCTGCGCGCCGAATGCCTGGAGGCAGAACGCGACGGTTTTACGGGCAAGATGGCGATCCACCCCGACCAGGTCGCGGTGATCAACGAGGCGTTCACGCCCTCGCCCGAAGCGCTGGCCGAAGCCCGCATGGTGGTCGAGGCCTTTGCCGCCGCCGGCAATCTGGGCGTTGTCGGCATCGGCGGAAAGATGTTCGACCGCCCGCATCTGCGCCGCGCGGAGCGGGTGCTGGCAAGGGCGAGATCAACTAGACTTTCCGAATAGAAGTTGAATTTCTCCTACGTCAGGGAATCCGGTGGCCCTTCACAAAAATCCGGTGAGGATCGACAGAAATGTCGATCCAAATGTCGATTTCGACCTCGGTCGGGTCCACACCCTCCCCCCAGATAGGCAAATCCAGCCCAATCCCGCCTTCAAGTGATTCACCGGAGGTTGCCTGCAGGAAGATATCAAAGTTTTCAGGTGGATAGCCAAAAGCGACACCGTAGTCGTCAAGGTGACGAACAAACTCGTTCACATCGAACACAAACTCGACATTCGGCAGGCTCCTTAGCTTCCCAGCGTCCCTGTCGACCGAATAATGCAGAATTTGGCGGCATGCGGATATGTCACGGGCATCCAGTTTGGCCATGCTTGTCTCTATGCACAATCAGTCGTCCCATCTCGGCCGGCGCATCGAAAACGTCTCGTCAACCCGCGCATAGTCGAGATAACCGAGGCGGGCGACGTTGCCGGCCCTGGCGGTGTCGAACAGGCCGTCGGTCAGATACGCGTCGTCGATGAAGACGCCGACGACTTGGCCGACAACCACGGCCACATCCGATACCCCGTCCAGCGTCTTCGGATGGATGACTTCAGTCACCTTGCATTCGAGTGCCGCCGGTGCACCCGCAACGCGGGGCGGCTTGACCAGCCGAGACGGCGCGGCCGTCAGCCCGGCATAGTCGAACTCGTTGACGCCGCGCGGCGCGTTGACCGAGGTGCGGTTCATGTGCTCCGCAAAATCGCGGCCGACCAGATTGGCGACGAACTCGCCGGTCTCTTCGGCGAAGGTCGCGCTATCCTTGTTGCCCTCCGACGAGAACCACACCAGGTAAGGCCGCGACGAGAAAGCGTTGAAGAAGGAATAGGGTGCAAGATTGACTTGTCCCGCCTTGCTCAGCGTCGAGATCCAGCCGATCGGCCGCGGTGCGACGATCGCCTTGAACGGATCGTGCGGCAGGCCATGGCCATTCGAGGGCTCGTAGAACACCGCCTACTCCTTCCAGGGACCGGAGTAGTCCGAATAGAGTTTTGACACGTCAGGGCGCGGACGCTCTGGCGCCGGTCCCTGGTAGTTGCCGATATGGACGAAACCGATGACACGCTCATGCGGCGCGAGGCCGAGCAGGCGGCGGCCCTCCGGCACGTCCGAATACCAGTTGCTGATCCAGTTGGCGCCGTAGCCGAGCCCTCCCGCGGCGATCAGCAGGCTCATCGCCGCGGCACCTCCCGACAGGAACATCTCCCATTCCGGGATCTTCATGTTGGGTTTCGGGCTGGAAACCACGCCGATGACCAGCGGGGCCCGCGAAAACCGCTCGCGCTCCTTCTGCTTGCGGCCTTCCGGCTGCGGTCCCTCGACCTTTTCGACCAGTTCAACCAGCGCCTCGCCGATCTCCTCGCGCGCCTTGCCGCGATAGAGGATGAAACGCCACGGCTCCAGCCTGCCGTGGTCGGGAACGCGCGTCGCGATCTTCAGCATCAGCGCGATCTGGTCATCGGTCGGGCCAGGACCTTTCAGGTCGTGGATCGGAGCCGATCCTCGGGCAAGCAGGAAGTCGATGATCGGCGACGCCATATCTTTGTTTTCTCCAAAATTTTCTGGCTGAAGCACGTCAGGAAGGCGGCTCTGGCTGCGCCGGATGGCGCGGATCGGGTTTATCGCACTGCGGGTCTCGCCGACACAGAATGGCAGCCGGGTAAAACCAATGCGGATATTCAGATATGTGAGCGGCGGAAGCTCGGCAAGCCGCCGTTTGCGGGCCGGCGTCGTCGGATGAATACGCCCAGTCTTGAAATTGCCACCGCGTTGCGTTTCATGGCAAGATGATCGCGCGAAATATCCGCAGCCAGCTTGCCGTATTCTTCACTCTCGCCGTGCTGGCGGTAGCGCCCGGCATTGCAGGCGCGCAGGAACTCGGCGACCGCCTGCCGAAGATCGATCTGCCCGGCCTGTCGACCTATGCACCAGCGCAGGACACGTCACCGCTGGCAACCGCGAGCCTTGGCCGCATCACGCTGGCCGCGCAGTTGATCCAGGACGGTGGGGACATCACGCGCGGACTGGTCTGGCGCATCTTCGAGACAGAACCCGGCGCCGACGGCAAGCTGCGCCTCGTCGCCTCGGCTCAGGGCGGCACGCAATCCTTCGACCTGACGCCTGGGCAATATCTGGTTCATGCCTCCTACGGCCGCGCAGGCGCCACCAAGCGCATTTCGGTGGGCAACGACGCCAAGCGCGAGGCTTTTGTCCTCGATGCGGGAGGATTGAAGCTCGACGCGGAGAACTCGGGCGGGGTCCGCATCCCGTCCGACAAGCTGCGGTTCTCGATCTATGAAGCCGAGGAAAAGCCCGGCGGCGAGCGGGCGCTGATCCTTCCCGACGTCAGCCCGAACACGGTGATCCGGCTCAATGCCGGCGTCTATCATGTCGTTTCCACTTACGGGAACGTCAACGCGGTCATCCGCTCCGACATCAAGGTGGAGGCCGGCAAGCTGACCGAAGCGACGGTCGAACACCGCGCCGCCGAGATGACGATGAAACTGGTGCGCCAGGCCGGCGGCGAAGCAATCGCCGACACGTCGTGGTCGGTGCAGACCAATTCCGGCGATCCCGTGCGCGAAAGCGTCGGCGCCTACGCTTCCATGGTGCTGGCGGAAGGCGACTATACGATCGTCGCCAAGAATCGCGACCACATCTACCAGCGCGACTTCACCGTGGAAGCGGGCCACAACGCCGAGGTCGAGGTCATCGCCGACGAAAGCACGCCGACCGCGGTCGAAGGCGCGGATTGACGGCAACGCCCGGTGGGGAGAATCGGTCGAGGTTCGCCATCTGAGGTCTTGTTTCTTTTTCAGAACACCGCGGGTGTCCAGGCCGGATTGGTTGAGCGGCCCGTTGCAGATGGGCAGCCCGCGGTTCCCCGAGGTCGGGACAGACTCTCCTGAATTGCTGAGGCGGCGATGCCGCCCCGTTCAGGCGATGCCTATGTCGCCGCGGGCGTGCCCGATTCTTCCTTCTCGGCGGCGAGCTTTTCCTCTTCGCGCTTTTTCTCGACGAAGCGGGCGGCCCAGATGGAGACCTCGTAGAGGATGATGGTCGGCACGGCCAAACCGATCTGGCTCATCGGGTCGGGCGGCGTCAGCACCGCCGCGACGATGAAGGCAAGCACGATCGCCCATTTGCGCTTTTCCTTCAGCCCCTGCGAGGTCAGCAGGCCGACGCGCGCCATCAGCGTCGTCACCACCGGCAACTGGAACACCAGGCCGAAGGAGAAGATCAGCGTCATGATCAGGCTGAGATATTCCGAGACTTTCGGCAGCAGCGAGATCTGCACGTCATTGCCGGGCCCGACCTGCTGCATGGACAGGAAGAACCACATGACCATCGGCGTGAAGAAAAAATAGACCAGCGCACCGCCCATGATGAACAGGATCGGCGAGGCGATCAGGAACGGCAGGAAGGCGGAGCGCTCGTTCTTGTAGAGGCCGGGCGCCACGAATTTATAGATCTGCGCGGCAATCAGCGGAAAGGCGATGACCAGCCCGCCGAACATGGCGAGCTTAACCTGCGTGAAGAAGAACTCCTGCGGCGCGGTGTAGATCAGTTCGACCTGCTGATGCTGCAGGCCCGCCCAGTTGACGGCCCATTTGAACGGCTGGACCAGGATATTGAAAAGCTGCTTTGCGAAATAGAAGCAGACGAGGAACGCGACGAAGAAGCCGCCGATCGACCACATCAGCCGCGTGCGCAGCTCCATCAGATGCTCGATCAGCGGGGCCGACGAGGCCTCGATCTCGCTTTCGTCCCGGGCGTTGCTCACTTCGATTTTTCCGCGGATTTGCGGGCAGACGCCGCAGGTTTGGGCTTGGTAGCCTTCGCAGCGGCAGGCGCTGTGGCAGCGGCGGCGCTCTTCGCCCTGGCCGGGGTCTTCGGCTTGGTTTCGCTCGCCTTGGCCGCGGACCTAACGGTGCTTGCCTTCGGTTTCGACGCACGGGCGGATGCCGCCTTGGGCGCAGCCGGGCTTTGCGATCCATTGACCTTGGCCGGCTGCGGGTCCGACATCGGCGCGGCGGCGGCAGCCGGCTTCGCGGGTTCGGGCGGCGACATGGGTGTTGCTATTGCAGCCGGGGCAGCGGTCGCGGCAGGCGGCGCCACGACCGGCGCAGCCGTTGCCTCCGGTCCGGCAACGCCCGGCATGGCGGTCGCACCGTTCTTCAGCGGCTCGGCCTCATGAGCGGCGGGGGTCGCGGGTTCAGACGAGGTCGAGGGTTTCGGCCCCATCGCCGACTGAAGGCCGGCGCGCACGTCGGCTGCAGCCTGTTCGAACGGGTTGAGCTGCTTCTTGATCTCGTTGGCCGGGTTCATGCTGCGCAAGGCGTCAACCGACTTCTTGACGTCGTCGAGCTCAGCTTCCTTCAGCGCCTCGTTGAACTGCTTCTGGAAGTCGCCCGCCATCGAGCGCATTTTCGTGGTCATCTTGCCGAAGGTGCGCAGCATCTTCGGCAAATCCTTCGGCCCCACGACCACGATCATGACGACCGCGATCACGAGCATCTCGGTCCAGCCGATGTCAAACATGGCTTTTCAATCCAGACTGACCCAAGAAGGGCTCAGCTCTTGCTGGCTTTTTCCCGGGCGGCGGCGACGGTTTCGTCCGCGCGGTGCTCGACGGTCTTGGGGTCGGCTCCGTTCGCGGTCTCGGCGTCCTCGTCGGACATGCCCTTCTTGAAGCTCTTGATGCCCTTGGCCATGTCGCCCATCAGTTCGGGAATCTTGCCGCGCCCGAACAGCAGCAGCACGACCACCAGCACGATGAGCCAGTGCCATATCGAAAAGGAACCCATGTCAAACTCTCTCGAAGCGATTTCCTGAGACTGATCTATGCGCTTTCGCGCCGCGTTTCAAACAGAAGTACATCCGATTTGCGCAGGGAAAGCCAGATATCCCGTGCCCTGGCCGACAAAGCGCCGCAGCGGACCCGCGCCCGGACCGGCGATTCGGCGCCGGGAACCGCTAGTTCGAGCAGTTCGACGACGCCGAGATAGCGGCGCGAAATGATGCGCGCCTCTGTATTTCCTTGGTTTTCGCTGACATCGAAGCCCGTGGTGCGCACCGCGACGGTCGCCTCGGCGCCGTCGGCAAGACCGGTTGCCTCGATAATGCCCAGCGAAGTGTCGACCGCGCCGCCGCGCACGCGGCCCGAAAAAACGTTCAGCTCCGAAAAGAAGCCGGCAACAAAAAGGTCGGCCGGCTTGAGGTAGAGGTCCTCGGCCCTGCCGGCCTGCACCAGCCGTCCGTCCTTCAGCAGGGCGATGCGGTCGCCCATGCGCATCGCCTCCTCCGCGTCGTGGGTCACCACGATCGCGGTGGCCCGGCTCTCGCGCAGGATGGCGAGCGTCTCGGCGCGCACGGAATCCTTCAGGCGCGAATCGAGACCGGAGAACGGCTCGTCCATCAGCAGCACGGCGGGACGAGGCGCCAGAGCGCGCGCCAATGCCACGCGCTGCTGCTCACCGCCGGACAGGACGTGAGGATAGGAGGCGGCGTAGGCCTCCAGCCCGACGCGCGACAAAGCGATCATCGCCGCATCACGGGCCTCGTCGCGCGACAGCGCGGTCAGACCGAAGCGCACATTGTCCAGGATGGTCATGTGCGGGAACAGCGCGAAATCCTGGAAGACCAGGCCGATCGAGCGCTTTTCCGGCGGCAGGAATATGCTGGGTCCGGCGATTTCGCGGCCATTGAGCAGCACGCGGCCGGTGGTCTGCGGCTCGATGCCGGCGGCGATGCGTAGCAGCGTCGTCTTGCCGGAGCCGGATGGGCCGAGCAGGCAGAGCACTTCTCCGGGCTCGGCCGCCAGCGACACGTCGCGCAGTGTTTCCGAGCCCGGCGCGAAGGAATGGGAGATGTTCTCGAAGACAAGGCGCGCGGCGAACGTGACGCCCGCCGTCCTGCGATTGACCTTGCCCACTTCTTCGATCGTCAATGCGACTGACCCTTTCCCGACGGGGAACGGTCAATCATCCGTGGCGCGGGGTGTCAACAGGCCGAGTTCCTCGAGGTCGATGTCGGTCAGCGGGTCCTCGTCCTCGGTCAGTTCCTCCGGATCGGCCGGCGGCAACGGCATCGAGAAGTTGGCGGGCATGCGGGCGGCGAGCAGCCCGGCGCCCTTCAATTCTTCGATACCGGGCAGATCGCGGATCTCCTCCAGCCCGAAATGATCGAGGAACCCGTCGGTCGTGCCGTAGGTGACGGGGCGGCCGGGCGTGCGGCGGCGGCCGCGCATGCGCACCCATTCGGTCTCCAGAAGCGTGTCCAGCGTGCCCTTGGAGGTCTCGACGCCGCGGATGTCCTCGATCTCGGCGCGCGTCACCGGCTGGTGGTAGGCGATGATGGCCAGCACTTCGAGCGCAGCGCGCGAAAGCTTCTTCTGCTGGACCTGGTCGCGGGTCATCATGAAGGCGAGGTCAGGCGCAGTGCGGAACGCCCAGGCCGGGCCGACCTTCATGAGATTGACGCCGCGCTTGGAATAGACCTGTTGCAGTTCGGCCATGATCAGCGGCACGGCGATGCCATCCGGCAGGCGCTGAGCAAGCTGCGCCTCGCTGACCGGCCCGGCGCTGGCGAAGACGATGGCCTCCGCCATGCGCATCGCTTCCGACAGGTGCAACCGCTCGGCCGGGTTCAACGCCTCATGCCCCTCGCCTGAAAACGGGATGATCTTTGCGTTGGCGCTCTCGCTCATGGTTCCGTTTCCGCGACGATCGCTATGGGCTGCCGGCCGCGCAGATAGAGCGGCGCAAACGCCGCTTCCTGGCGCACCTCGATCTGCCCCTCTCGCACCATTTCGAGCGTAGCGGCGAAGGAACTGGCGATCGCGGTCGCCCGCTCCTCCGGCGTCGTCAGATAATCGACGAGATAACGGTCGAGCGCAGTCCAGTCCTTGTAGCTGCCGATCAGCCGGGCGAGGATGGCACGCGCCTCCTGGAGCGACCAGACGCCGCGCTTGGCGATGTGCACATTGGTGACAGCCTGCCGCTGGCGCTGGATGGCGTAGGCGGTGAGCAAGTCATAGAGGCTCGCAGTGTACTGATTGCGCTTTTCGACGATGACCAGTTCCGGTTGGCCGCGCGCGAAGACGTCGCGGCCAAGGCGGTTGCGGTTGACCAGCCGCGCAGCGGCGTCGCGCATTGCCTCAAGCCGCTTTAGGCGGAACTGAAGCACCGCCGCCAGTTCCTCGCCGCTCTCGCCATCGTCGCTCGCCTGCTTGGGAATAAGCAGCTTCGACTTCAGGAAGGCGAGCCATGCCGCCATGACGAGATAATCGGCGGCGAGTTCGAGCCGGATGGCGCGTGCCTGGTCGATGAAGGCCAGATATTGCTCGGCGAGCGCCAGGACCGAGATGCGCGACAGGTCGACCTTCTGGTTGCGCGCGAGATGCAGCAGCAGATCGAGCGGCCCCTCGAAACCGGCAACGTCGACCAGCAGCGCGGGATCGCCGGTTGCGCGGTCATCCGCCGGCTCCGTCCACAGACGGTCCATCGGAATGGGTTTCGCGCCCTTCTGCTCTCCGCTCGCGGCCAACGCCGTCCTTTCTGGTGCCCTATGCCACCGCCTCGAAATAGCGCGCGAACTCGGCGCGCACTTCCGTTTCCGCGGCCTGATCGCGATCCTCGATGTAGCTCAATGCCCGTTCCGCCCGCGCCAGCGACTTGCCAGCAAGCGGTTTCGTGCGCGAGGCGATGCCGGACATTTCCTGCATGACACCGTTGCAGTGAAGAACGATGTCGACGCCCGCTGCAAGGATCGCGGCGGCTTTGTCTGGGAAATCCCCAGAAAGCGCCTTCATCGAGGTGTCGTCACTGACCAGCAGGCCGTCGAAACCGATCTCGCCGCGGATGATCCGGCCTACGACCTTCTCCGACGTGGTCGCCGGAGCGCTCGGGTCGATCGCGGAATAGACGACGTGCGCGGTCATGCCGATCGGCAGGTGGTTCAGCGCCTTGAACGGCGCGAAATCGTGCCGGCGCAGTTCCTCAAGCGGAGTATCGACGGTCGGCAACTCGAAATGCGTGTCGGAGAAGGCGCGGCCGTGGCCTGGCATATGCTTCATGACCGGCAGCACGCCGCCGGAGAGCAGGCCTTCGGCCGCCGCGCCACCGAGGGCGGCCACCGTATCCGGATCCTTGCCATAGGCGCGCGATCCGATGACGTCGCTGGCGCCCTCGATCGGCACGTCGAGCACCGGGAGGCAGTCGGCGGTGATGCCGAAACGCAGCAGATCGAAGGCATGCAAACGCGCCAGCAACCAGGCGGCGCGCAGGCCGGCCTCGCGATCCTCGCGATAGAGCGCGCCGACCGAGGCGCCCGCCGGGTAATTGGGCGCGATCGGCGGACGCAGGCGCTGGACCCGGCCGCCCTCCTGGTCGATGAAAACCGGGGCTTCCGGCCGATCGACTGTGTCGCGCATCGAGGCCACGAGGTCGGAGATCTGCCGTGGCTCGCCGATGTTGCGGGCGAAGAGGATGAACCCCCAGGGACGCTCGTCGCGGTAAAACCGGATCTCGCTCTCAGTGAGGGATTTCCCGGCGCAGCCGAGGATCATGGCTTTCGATTCGGTCATATGAGATTTCTACCTCGGATCGTCGGCGGTATGAACGAAAAAACCGGTGCGAGGCGCTCGCACCGGTTTGTCATGTCTGTTTGGCCTGTTGGGCGCCGCAGGCTTACTTCGAGACGAAGCAGCTTCCGCCGGCCGCCTTGTAGCTCTCGCAGAGCTTGATCGCGTCGTTACGGCTGCCGGCCGGGACGCGGACACGCCAGAAGGTGCCCTTGCCGGCAATCTCGGCCTTGGCGATCGTGGCCTGTTTGCCGCCGAGGACTTTGCCGTAGCGGCGTGAGAGATCCTGATAGGTGGACTGCGCCGCGGCTTCGGTCGGCTGCGAGGCAATCTGCACCGACCAGGAGCCGGCGGAGGCGGCGGGGCTGAGTGCCGCGACCTGCTGCGGCTTGACCTCGCCGACGATGTCGACGGGCTGATCGGAGGGGCGCGTCGGCGCAATCGGGGCCTGGTTTGGCGTCGCGCCGGAAGCACGCGGCGCCGGGGCGGCCGGCTCGGACGCAGCGGCGGAAGCGGGCTTCGCCGCCGCATCGGCGGCAGCGGCAGGAGCCGGAGAAGCCGTATCGGCACCCTGGGCAGCCGGCATTGCCGTGGAAGCAACCGGATCGACGATGCCTTCCGAAGCCGAGGTGACCTGATCGGCGGCGGGCGCGGTCTCTTCGCGGGCGACCAGCGTTCCGTCTGCCTTGACGATCATGGTACGCACCTTGCGCGGCGCCACGGCGGCAACCTCGACGCTGTTGTCCACCCCCGGGTCCTGGACGGCCTGCTCGATGCGATCCTCGCCCTTCGGCGCCGGCGCGTCGGTGGTCGGTGTCGCTGCGTCCGCGACGACCGGCCCAGCGGTCGACGTGTTGTCGATCGCGGCGGGCTGTCCGTCCGAACCATCCGAGGCTTCTTCCATGGCCGACATCGGCGATTCGACCGGTTCGTCCTCGGTCGTCGCCATGTCGACCGGTTCTTCGGCGCTGGAGAGAAGTTTCTCCTGCGTCGGCGCAGTCGGCGCGTCGGCGCCCGCCACCGAATCATAGACCTTGTTGTCCTGGTTCGGGACGGTCGTGCCACCCGGATTCTCCGGCTTGACCTTGACCGGCGAAGGGTCGGCCTTGACCAGCGCGAGTTCGCCTGAGCCCGTGCCGTCACCGAAGGAGAGGCCGAATGCCACCACGCCGCCCAGCAGAGCGACGCCGCCGACGATTGCGGCGACCAGAAGGCCGCGACGCGGGCGCGGACGCTCGGCAATCGGCGTGTAGGCGGGACCGGCGATCTCCTCGTCGAGGTCGGGATCGTATGCGAATTCCGTGTCGGTCAGTTCGGGCTGGTGTCCGACCCGCGAACCCTGCCCTACCGCCGTCCTCGACGCATCCGAATAGGCCGGATCATAATCGCCGGCCGAGGCCGGCCGAGCAGCGGCGGCAGCCGCGACGGCGGCTCCCGCTGCGATGGCGGCGCCTGCCGCCACGGCCGGACGATCGTCGAAATAGTCGCTGTGATAGCTGGCGGCGCTGTAGGCGCTGGGCTGAGCCTGCGCGACTTGGGCCGGCTCGGCGCCGCGGACATTCATGTCCTGCAGCAGATGCGAGAATTCGGCGTCGATGTCGTCATAGCGCGGAGCGAGCGTCGGCTCGTCCTCATAGGCCAAGTCGGGCAGGTCGAGATCGTCGGCCAGCGCCACGGCCTGCTCGGGCACGTCCACCGTCTCGATGTCGGGCATCTCCGCCTGCGCAACGCCTGGCGCCGAAGGCCGATAGCCGGAGAAAGCCGCCTGCGGGGCATAGGGATTGGCTTCGGCGGGTTTTGCCCCCGCATCCTGCCACGAACGGCCGGACTTCAGGTCCGCCGAAAGGGCGGCCAGCGCCGCATATGGATCGTGTCCATCCCGAGGCATGGAATTCTCCGATTCCTCTATCCGCTGGGCAGCCGGCGCGCCGTGAGGCGCATCGAAATCCGCCCGCGCGACCGAACTGGTTATCGCCGCTTCGAAGGCTTGATCGTCGAACAGACTGTCGAGATCGTCTTCCGTGGCCTGCATCACGGACTTGACAGAACTCGGTTGCCAATCTTGCCCATGCTGATTCGCAAGGTCAATCGATCTCGGATCAAAAGCTGGATCGTTGGCGGGCTCCTCCGCCTCGTCATAGACGGGCAACGCCTGGACCGAAGAACGAGCGTAGTGGTCGCCGGCCGGAGCCGATTCCTGCTGATTGTCGAGGGAATCATGCGAAGACGCGACGACTTCCTCCTCTGGCTCATAGGCTGGAAGAGGCGCGACCGGCTGCTCGTAGCGGGCCTGAGCGGGAGCCGGAGCCGGCTGGGTCTGGTTGCCGAGCAAGGCGTTCAGTTCCTGCTCAAGGCTTGCTTCGAGCGCGTAGGCTGACTCGATTTCCCGAGGCGTTTTCGCGACGGCGGCGTGCGGCGCCTCGTCCTGAACGTCTTCGAAGGCTACCGGATCCAAATCCTGCGCGCTTGCATGGGCAGGCTCCGGCTCGGCGTCGTGGGTCGCCGCCGAGGGCGCATCCATTTCCGGATCGAAAGAGAGCGCTTCCAGCTCATGCGAGACAGAGACCGGCTCATCGTAGCCGGCGGCAGTCTGCTGCTGCGCGGCTGCAGCAATGTCGAAATGCTGGTCGCGGTTCCATTCGGCTGACGAAACATCCGCCGCCATTTCGGGCACGGTATCGGTTTCCGTTTCGGCCGCATATTCGGTCGCCGCCTCTGGCTGCTCAAGAGCCTGCGCCGAGTGAGTTTCTTCCGCAACTTCCACGTCCCAGGCTGCCGCTTCGGTGCCCCAAGCCTGTGCGGCTTCGGGAACCTCGACTTCGGCGTCGGCCAGCGCCGCAGGTTCAGCCGGAACGTCGATTTCGGTCTCGGCGAGCGACAGTTCGACCTCGTCGGCCTGCTCGGCCGCGGCTTCAATCGGACCAGCCTCAGTCTCGGCTTCGACCGGACGGAACCAAGGCTGCTCGGCGGCGGGCGCCTGATGGGCCGCGCCTGCCAGCTGAGCCGCGTGCGCCGCCTCGGCCTCGGCGATTCTGGCGTGCATCTCAGCGACCTCGTCGTATTCCGGCTGCTCGGCGGCGATGTCGGGCAGATTGGCGGAAGCCGTGGGCGCCTCGTCGGCATAGACTTGCGGCGCCTGTTCGACGGCACCGGCGATTGCCGCCGGTTCTTCGGCGGCAAAGTCGCCCATGAGTTCGCGCTCGAGATCGAGGCTGAGATCCGTTTCGCTAAAGGCATCGTTGGCGGGCTCGACAGCAACCGGACGCGCCTGCTTGGCGACGGCGGCCGGCTTCACCGGCTGGCGCGGGTCGAAACCCATGATACGGGTCAGTTCCGCGAAAGGATCGTCATCCGAGATTGCTGGCTGGGCGGCGATCTTCAGGTTTGCTTTGTCTGCCATTATAGTTCCCGAACTTCGACACAACTCGACGCGAACGGCGCCACGCAATGCCGCGCCATACCAGCGTAATGTGGGCAAACGGTGGCCGGTATACGGCCCCTTTTTGCTAGCGCATCTCGCTTGGCGCTTCGGCTCCGATCAGTCCAAGTCCGGACGTGATGACATCCAAGACCGCCTGGACCAATCCGAGCCTGGCATGCGTCAATTGTCGGTCGGTAACCTTAACAAACCGTAAGTCTATATTTTCGTTGCCGCGGTTCCACTGTGCGTGGAACGCGCTGGCCAGATCGTAGAGGTAAAATGCCAGCCGATGCGGCTCCAACGACTGTGCAGCCGACTCGATCAGCCGCGGATATTCGGCGAGCTTACGGACCAGCGCGATCTCGCTCTCGTCGGACAGCATCGCCACGTCCTTCGCCAGAGCGGCCCGACTCGCGTCGACCTCGCCGAGTTGCTCCGCCGCCTGCCGGAACACGGAGTGGCAGCGGGCCGAGGCATATTGCACGTAGAAGACTGGATTGTCCTTCGACTGCTCCGTCACCTTGGCGAAGTCGAAATCCAGCGGCGCGTCGTTCTTGCGGTAGAGCATCATGAAGCGGATCGGGTCGCGGCCGACCTCTTCCACCACCTCGCGCAAGGTGACGAAATCGCCCGAACGCTTCGACATGCGCACCGGCTCTCCGTTGCGGTAAAGCTTCACCAACTGACAAAGCAGCACGGTGAGTTTGAGGCTGTTGCCGCCGACGGCGCGCGCCAGCGCCTCCATGCGCTTGACGTAGCCGCCATGGTCGGCGCCGAGCACGAAGATGGTGTGGTCGAAGCCGCGCCGCACCTTGTCCTTGAGATAGGCCACGTCGGCGGCGAAATAGGTGAACTGGCCGTCCGACTTCACCAGCGGGCGGTCGATGTCGTCGCCGACAGCCGTCGAGCGGAACAGCGTCTGCTCGCGGTCCTCCCAGTCGTCCGGCTTCTCGCCCTTGGGCGGCGGCAGCTTGCCCTTGTAGATGTGGCCGGCCATGGTCAGTTCGGCGATCGCCTTGCGGATCGCCTTGGCGTTGTCGGCATGCAGCGAGCGCTCGGAGAAGAACACCTCGTGGTGGACGTTGAGCAGCGCCAGATCCTCGCGGATGATCGCCATCATCGCGTCGATCGCCCTGTCCTTGACGATTGCCATCGCCTCGTCGTCCGGCATCTTCAGCAGCTTGTCGCAATAGTCGGCGGCTAGCTGCTTTCCGAGCGGGATGAGATAGTCGCCGGGATAAAGGCCGGAGGGGATTTCGCCAATGTTCTCGCCCAGAGCCTCGCGGTAGCGCAGCAGCACCGAACGCGCCAGAACGTCGATCTGCGCGCCGGCATCGTTGATCAGATATTCCTTGGTGACGTCGTGGCCGGTGAAGGCCAGAAGATTTGCGAGCGTGTCGCCGACGACCGCGCCACGGCAATGGCCGACATGCATCGGCCCGGTCGGATTGGCCGAGACATATTCGACGTTCACCTTGCTGCCCACGCCCATGGTCGAGCGCCCGAAATCGGCGCCGAGTTCGATCAGGCGGGCGAGATAGTTCTGCCAGTAGCCGTGACGCAGCCGCAGATTGACGAAACCGGGACCGGCGACGGAGGCTTCGGCGACATCCGGGTCGGAGCGCAGTCCGGTGGCGATGGTTTCGGCCAAAGCGCGCGGGTTCTGCCCGGCAGCTTTCGCCAGCACCATCGCGGCGTTCGTCGCCAGGTCGCCATGGCTGGCATCGCGCGGCGGCTCGACGGCGATGCGCGACAAGTCGAGCGCAGTTCCGTCATTGCCTTTCAATTCAAGGCCTTGAACAACCCTCTTGATCCGATCATTGAAGTCGGCGAAAACGTTCATCACTTTAGTCCTGGAAAAAGCGGGCACGCAGCAGGCTCCTGCCTGCCGGAAACGCGCCTGCCCTATCGCAAATCCGGCTGCCGGTCAAACAAGCGCGAATATTCCTTGACCGCGTAGGTGTCGGTCATTCCGGCCAGGAAATCCGCGACGTGGCGGGCTTTCACGCGCGGCTCGGCGCGGTCGAGCCCCTCGCGCCAGCCGTCCGGCATGGCGCGCGGATCGGCATAGTAGGCATCGAAGAGTTTTCGCACGATGCGGTCGGCCTCGACGCGCACGCGCACCACTTCCGCATGGCGGTACAAGTTCTTGAACAGAAAGGCTTTCAGTTCCTTGTCGTCCGCCGCCATTTCCGGTGAGAAGGAGACGATGGCGCGGCCCGCGCGGCGCACCGCGTCGGCGCTGTCCGGTTTTATCTCGGCAAGGTTGCGCTTGGAGGTGACGATGACGTCCTCGACCATCTGGGTGATCTGCCGGCGCATCAGCTCATGCCCGGTGCGCACTGCGTCGAGGGCGGGATAGAGGTTTCCTACCTCGCCAAGAATCCGCCCTGGCAGCGACACCTCGCGCAGCATGGCGAGCGTCAGCAGGCCGGCGCGGAGGCCGTCATCGATGTCGTGGCTGTTGTAAGCGATGTCGTCGGCAATCGCTGCGCATTGTGCCTCCAGGCTGGCGTAGCGGTCGAGTTCGAGGTCGTGCAGTTCGTTGTAGTCGAGGATGGTGCGCGGCACCGGGCCTTTCAGCCCCTGCCCGTCCGGGCCGACCAGCGGGCCGTTGTGCTTGACCAGGCCTTCCAGAGTCTCCCAGGTGAGGTTCAGCCCGTCGAACTCGGCGTAGCGGCGCTCAAGCCTTGTCACGATGCGCATCGACTGGGCGTTGTGGTCGAAGCCGCCCCACTCCGCCATCTTGTCGTTGAGAGCATCCTCGCCGGTGTGGCCGAAGGGCGTGTGGCCGAAATCGTGGACCAGCGCCAGAGCCTCGGCCAGATCCTCGTCGCAGCGCAGGGCGCGCGCCAGCGCCCGTGCGATCTGCGCCACCTCGATCGTATGGGTCAGCCGCGTGCGAAAATGGTCGCCTTCGTGCGCGACGAAGACCTGGGTCTTGTGTTTCAGCCGGCGGAAGGCGGTGGAATGGATGATGCGGTCGCGGTCGCGCTGGAACGGCGTGCGGGTGGGACTTTCCACCTCGTCGAACAGCCTACCCCGGCTCTGCTCGGGATCGCAGGCATAGGGCGCGCGCGGCCGGTAGCCGAAGCCGATGTCGCCCAGTTCGCCCTGAACCATATTTTGCCGCCGGTTGACTTGCCCCCGCCCGCTTCATACCTATTGCGCAAGCGCGAACGCAAGGTGACGCCATGAATGCCGACGCCAAGTCTACCATGAAGGTCGAGATGACGGATGCCGCTGCAAAGCGCATCGCGGCAATCGTCGCCAAGGAACCCGGCAAGACCGCATTGCGCGTCACCGTCGAAGGCGGTGGTTGCTCGGGCTTCTCCTACAAGTTCGACCTGACCGACGCCCGCAACGACGACGACGTAGCGGTCGAGAAGAACGGCGCGACGGTGCTGATCGACGATCTGTCGCTGGTTTACATGGGCGGTTCGGTCATCGACTTCGTCGACGACCTGATGGGCCAGTCTTTCCAGATCAAGAACCCGAACGCCGTCGCCTCCTGCGGCTGCGGGACAAGTTTTTCGATCTGACGGCCTACACGCCGGCGAATTCCAGAAATTCCTGGATCATTTTCTCCAGTTGCGCAGGCCCGCCCGCCCCTTCGAACTTGTTATCGGCCGTGCGGACGACGTACCAATCGATGTCATCGTCGTAATTGTACGTCTTTTCGGCCAGCGTCCTGCCGTCGAGGTTGGTGCCTCGGAGATCGACCTTTAGCCTCCAGCCAGGATTGTCCAAAGTTCCTATGGCCACGCCGTAGCCGTGCTCCCAGTCGCCGTCACATTGACTCGCGTACCATTGCTGCAACTGGCTGAGCACCGATTGCTTCTCCACCATTCGCTCCTGGTTCGTGGGAAACTTCAGAATCGATGATCTGATCCGGTATCTGCCCTTACGCTCGTTCCGGCGAGGCTGGGACGATCTGGTCCTTGATCTTGTCGTCAAGCGCCGCAAGTGCCGCCTGGAGTTTTCCGCGCAGGCGGCTGGCGCGGGCGGCATCCATCCCCGAAATATCCAGCATCAGCGACAGGCCCTCGTCGTGCTCGTTGATCACCGTCGTCTTCTCGTCGCCGATGCAGGTATGCTCGACCAGATACGGCACGATGGACCGGCTGATGCCTTTCATGCTGATCTGCTCGATCGGCCGCGCGTCGACCATGTCCTTTACATGCGCCAGCGTTTCATAGCTCATCACGATGCCGCCGGCCGGCGCGACGCTCTGGAACCGAGCCGCAAGGTTGGCCTCGGCGCCGATGATCGTATAGTCCATGCGGTCCTCGCTGCCGAAATTGCCGACATTGCAGAAGCCGGTATTGATGCCCATGCGCACTCGGAAGGGCTGCTCGATACCCTGATTGCGCCACTTCACCTGCAGTTGCCGTAGCCGCTCCTGCATGGCCACGGCCATCCGCAGGCAGGCACGCGCATCCTCGCGCGCCCCGAGGGTGGTGGGATCGCCGAAGAATGCCAGGATCGCGTCGCCGATAAATTTGTCGATCGTCGCGCCATGCGCCTGGGCGATCCGCGACATCTCGGTCAGATATTCGTTCAGCAGCGCAGTCAGTTCCTCCGGCTGCATTCGCTCGGTCGTGGCGGTGAAGTCGACGATGTCGGAGAAGAAGATCGTCAGCTTCTTGCGCTCGGCGGTCACCTTCACGTCACGCTCGCCGCTGAACACGCTCTTGTAGATTTCCGGCGACAAATATTTGGCGATCTTGAGCGACACAGTCGCCAGGAAATTGTTGGCGTCCTTTAGTTCGTTGTTGATCGTGGCAAGCTGCCGGGACTGCCGCCATTGCAGGACGATGAAGGCGATGCCGGTCGCCACCGCCACGCCGAAATAGACGAAGATGTAGCGGAAGCCGAGCGAACCGAGCGTCAGGGGCTGCGTCACCGAGACCGACTGGATGCCGCGAACGTCGCCCACCTTCCAGTCGTGCTTGGGGCTTGCCGGATGGGTGTTGTGGCAGGCCACGCAGGGTTCCGTCATGAGTATGGGCGCCGAGACGCGAACGGTCGGGCTCCAGCCGCCCTCGACGGTTTCCAGCGTCTGGATCGACGGATCCTTACGGAAATCCGCCAGCGCCTGTTTCTGGAACGGGTCGAGCACGTGCGGCTGACGGCCGGCAAACGGATAATCGGAAACGAAGTCGTAGCGCACCGTATTGTCGCGCAAACTCGTCAGCTTGCCGATCTCAAGCGAAAAGGTCGCCGGGATCGGTATGGCTCCCGGAACGTGCCGGAAATTGTCGGTCAGCGTGACCTTTGTGTCGCCCGCCTGCTGGATGCGGCCCACGACCTCGGTGGCGTAGAAGCCGCGAATGTCGTTGATGATCTTGCTGATGTCGTTAGCCTGGCGCCGCGACAGTTCCTCCGTCAGGGCGCGCAGGTCGAACAGCACTGCGACCGGCAATGCCACCAGCAGCAGGATGACGGCCACGACGGCGGGCCAGACCCGCCGATAGGTCCCGGGCTCAATCGAGCTTTCCGTTTCACTCATGATCCACCCCCGATACGGCTGCGCCCACAACCAGGCCACGCCCGCATCCGAACGCCGGAAGGTAGCGATTCATGACTGCCCCGGCTACGACAATGTGAGGCTCACCCAAAGATCGTGGCGGCTTTGTGGAAGGACATGTTGGATTCACCACAGTTCGACCGTGGCCGAAACATCGGTCGACGGCCATGACTTATAAGGGGCTGCGAATTGCCAATAGCTCAGTGACACAGAATGCCTTCCACAAAACCCAACATGACCGTCGAACTCTCGCTCCTGATACTGCTCGCCAGCCTTTGGGGCGCATCCTACAGTTTCATCAAGATCGGCGTGGAGACGATCCCGCCGATCACGCTGATCGCCGCCCGCACTTTGATCGCCGGCTTGATCCTGCTCGCCGTGCTCCGCCTGCGCGGCCTGCGCCTGCCGACGGATGCCAAGACCTGGGCACGCTTCCTGGTGCAGGCAGTCCTCAACAGCGCCGTCCCTTTCACGCTCATCGCCTGGGCAGAGCAAACCGTCGACGCAGGGCTTGCCGCGATCCTCAACTCGATGACGCCGATCTTCGCCTTCCTGCTGACGGCGCTGATCGTCCGCCACGAGCAGGTTACGACAAGAAAGCTGTTTGGCGTGGTAGCCGGCCTGGCTGGCATCTGCCTGATCATCGGCATGCAGGCGCTGAACGGTCTCGGCGATGCGCTGTGGGCGCAACTGGCCGTGGTCGCCGCAACTGTCTGCTATGCGGGCGCGGCGATCTTCGGCAAGAATTTCAGGGGACTGGACCCGATGATGCCGGCGGCCGGCTCGCTGATTTGCGGGGCAATCATCCTGATCCCCCTCAGCCTCGTCGTCGACCGGCCATGGACGCTCGCCCCGTCGACCGCTTCGATGCTCGCGCTGCTCGGCCTGTCAATATTCTCGACGGCGCTGGCCTTCGTCATCTACTTCCGGCTGATCCACACGCTGGGCTCGGTCGGCGCGACGGCGCAGGCTTACCTGCGCGTGCCGATCGGCGTCGCCATCGGCGTGATCTTCCTCGGCGAGACCGTCACGTCGACCGCCGGCATCGGGCTTGTCTGCGTGATTGCCGGTGTCATTGCCATGACGCTGCCCGGCCGCAAGCGGGATATTGCGGCTGCCTGATCGGCCAACCAGTGCCTTTCCCGAAAAACATCGGGAGCGCCGGTCGAGGCGCTCCCGCATTCCATTCGGTTTTATGCGGGACCTCAAGCCTCCGCAGCCATCGCAGCCTCACGCACATCCTCTTCGGCGGGAGCCGACGCGCCGTTGAAATAGACGTTGAGCAGCACGGCCGAGAGCGAGGCGAGCAGGATGCCCGATTCGATCAGCGGGTGGATGGCGTGCGGCAGCCACATCTTGAAGTCCGGCGCCACCAGCGGGATCATGCCGAACCCGATCGAGACCGCGACGACGAACAGATTGTTGCGGTTGGTCTTGAAGTCGACGTTCGACAGGATGCGGATGCCGGTCGCCGCCACCATGCCGAACATGACCAGCCCTGCCCCGCCGAGCACGAAGACCGGCAGAGCCTCGACCAGCGCGCCCATCTTCGGCACCAGCCCGAGCACGATCAGGATAACGCCGCCGGCCACGCAGACGAAGCGGCTCTTGACCCCGGTGACACCGACCAGGCCGACATTCTGCGAGAAGCTGGTATAGGGGAACGTATTGAACAGTCCGCCGATGACGGTCCCCAGCCCGTCGGTGCGCAGGCCGGCCGACAGCATCGGCTGCGTGATCTTCCTGCCCGTCATGTCGCCGAGCGCCAGAAACATGCCGGTCGATTCGATCATCACCACAATCATGACCAGCACCATCGTGACGATCAGGATCGGATCGAAGATCGGCACGCCAAAGCGCAGCGGCGTCACCAGTTCGAACCAGCCGGCGCTGGCCACCTTGTCGAAATGCATCATGCCGAGCGCGGCGGTGATCACCGCGCCGACGACGATGCCTGCCAGCACGGCGATGTTGGCGATGAAACCCTTTCCGAAGCGGGCGATCAGCAGGATCGAGACCAGCACGATCGCCGAGATCGCAATGTTCGACAGCGGCGCATAGGCGACATTGGGAGCGGTGGCGGCAAGCCCCAGTCCGGGCGGCAGCGCCGGCACAACGGCGTTGGGCGCTGCCGCGAGGTCGGCGACCGCCTTCAGCCATTCGGCATGCTCGGGCGCCACGAGCTTCGGCGCGGTCGGCCCCACCGGATTGCCAAAGATCCAGTTGATGCCGATGCGCATCAGCGAGGCGCCGATGACGACGATGATCGTGCCAGTCACCACCGGCGGAAAGAAACGCAGCATGCGGCTGACCAACGGCGCGATCAGGATGCCGACTACGCCGGCGCCGATGATGGCGCCAAAAATCATGCGGGCGCCGTCCGGTCCCGGATTGGCGTTGGCCATCGCCACCATCGGCCCGACCGAGGCGAAGGTTACGCCCATCATGACAGGCAGCTTGATGCCGAACCATTGGGTGGCGCCGAGCGACTGGATCAGCGTGACCAGGCCGCAGACGAACAGGTCGGCCGAGATCAGGAATGCCACCTGCTCCGGGTCGAGCTTCAGCGCACGGCCGACGATCAGCGGCACGGCGATGGCGCCGGCATACATGACCAGCACATGCTGGATGCCCAGCGTCAGCAGCCTGGGTGGCGGCAGCATTTCGTCAACAGGATGGGTGGCGGATGACATGGCTCTTGTTCCCCGTTATCAAAGTCCGGGCAGCATCCGATGGTGCCGCACGGCACGCTCCCCGCTTCGGGGGATTTGTAAGCATTGCCGCATTGCGCGGATTCGACCATCAAGAAGTGTTTGAAGATGTCGTGAGGGATTCATGAAAATCGCCACCTGGAACATCAACGGCGTGCGTGCCCGGATCGGCAACCTGACCTCCTGGCTGCGCGACAGCGCCCCCGACATCGTCTGCCTGCAAGAGATCAAGACGGTCGACGACCAGTTTCCGCGCGCCGAGATCGAGTCGCTCGGCTACCACGTCGAGACGCACGGCCAGAAAGGTTTCAACGGCGTGGCATTGCTGTCGAAGCTGAAGTTCGACGAGGTCAATCGCGGCCTGCCCGGCGACGATGCCGACGAACAGGCGCGTTTCATCGAGGGCGTCTTCTCGACCGAGAAGGGCGTGTTGCGCGTGGTCTCGCTCTATCTGCCCAATGGCAATCCGATCGGAACCGAGAAATTTTCGTACAAGCTCGGCTGGATGGAGCGGCTGGAGCGATGGGCCTCTGACCGGCTGGCGCTGGAGGAGCCGCTGGTGCTGGCCGGCGACTACAATGTGATTCCCGAAGCCGGCGATGCGAAAACCCCGGAGGCCTGGGTGAACGACGCGCTGTTCCAGCCGGAAAGCCGCCAGGCGCTGCGGCGGCTGGTCAATCTCGGCTTCACAGACGCCACCCGCGCCGTCACCGATTCCAACGATGTCTACACATTCTGGGATTACCAGGCCGGCGCCTGGCAGAAGAACAACGGCATCCGTATCGATTTCCAACTGCTGTCGCCGGAAGCGGCAAACCTGCTCGGTTCAGCGTCCGTCGAAAAACATGTGCGGTCGTGGGAAAAGCCGTCGGACCATGTGCCGGTGGCGATTGAACTCGCGGCGTGAGCCGGCGGCTTACTGCGAGCCCTTGGTCAGATAGTCCTCCGCCAGCGCGATCGCCGTGCGGCGGTCGGCTTCGGGAGCAAGCGCAAAGGCCTCCTCCTGCATGCCGCGGATCCAACTCTTGTCGGTCGCCGGGGCCCGCTCGAGTGCCGCCGTCATCATCGCCAGCCCGCGTACCACCTTGCCGCTCTGGAACAGCAGGTTGCCAAGCGTTGCCTGAGCACCGGCATGGCCCTTCTCGGCCGCGAGCTGCAGCCAGCGGCCGGCCTGTTTGATGCTCTTCTTCACGCCATCGCCGTTGAGGAACATCTTGCCCATTTCGAACTGGGCATTCGGATTGCGATAGTTCGCCGCCGCGCGCATGTAATATTGCTGGGCCGCCGCCGGATTGGCCTCGATTGGGCTACCCGGAATGCCGCTCTGCCAGTAGCTGCCCAGCGCCACCAGCGCATCGGACATATAGCTTTCCTCAGGGCTGCCCGGTTCGACATCCTGTTCCGCAATCTCGCTGAAGAACTTGAAAGCCTCGTAGTCGTCACGGTCGACCCCGTCGCCCTCCGCATACATGCGCGCCAGCTTCCAAGTGGCGCCGAGCTGGCCTTTTTCCGCCGCGTAGCGATAGGCCTCGACGGCTTGGTCCTTATGGCCATTCTTGTATGCGCTGAAGCCGAACTGAAACACAGCCCAGGGATTGGACTGCGCCTTCACCTCGCCCTTGTCGTCGAAAATGCGTTCGTCGAAGGCCCGCGCCGGAGCGGCGGCAAACACCGTCGCGGCCAGAAGCGCCGTCATCACACCCGATCTCAAAACAGACGAACTATGCATAGCAGTCTTTTTCTGAACTCCCGGTGGCCAAGCCTGCAAAAACCAAAGCGTCCGCCACCGGCATATTGTTCCAGCGGGCTGAAACCAACCGACGCCGGCCGCCCGCCGTTCCCGTCTCTCTTGGCCGCGCCCTCATCCGACGCGAAAGGGACCGCAGGACAGCCTTGCCGGCCCGGACGATGAAACGCCCGAACGCCGCCGACTGCACATCGCGGTCCCCTGAAATTTCGTGCCCGTTGCCTGGGACACATCCGCCGAAGCGAAACCTGGCCGGGTCCACATCCCCGCCACGTCGATCGACCATTGGAAGATGCCGATCCAATTCGACCAAAGTGGGGCGACCGGCCTTCGCGACACGAGTCTCGACCGCAATTGCCGCATCGTCATCGCCGGATAGGCAGGATCTGGGGTCAGTAACTTTCAGAATCGACTGATTCTGCCGCGCCGCGCTCGAAGCGCCATCGCCCAGACAGGACTTGAAAGGTACAAAACCGCGCATTCTTTTCCTGACCGCTTAACCGGCGGCTTCGGGTCGTCACAGGCCCCGCCTTGGACACCATTCCCGGTGCTCCGGGTTTATGGCGGGATGTGGGCAACTCCGCCCGGCCCGTTTGTACCGCAATCCTTCTTGAGAAACTGTTGCTGAATCGTCACAAATCGCGCCGATGACGTTGCTTGACAGGGCTCGACCAGCCTGACGATTCCCGGCTATCCCCCGTCCGCACAAACAAAAACCCCGCCGAAAAACGGCGGGGTCATCAGTTTGATGGAACCGGGACTGGCCCGGCTCCGTCGCAATCATTCAAAGGATTAGTTGACGGCATCCTTCAGACCCTTGCCGGCCGTAAACTTCGGCACGGTGCGGGCCGGGATCTTAACTTCCGCGCCGGTCTGCGGGTTGCGGCCGGTGGACTCGGCACGCTTGGAAACGCTGAAATTGCCGAAGCCGACGAGACGCACGTCGCCACCCTTCTTCAACTCCCCGGTGATCACCGAGAACACTGCCTCGACCGCGGATTGAGCGTCGGTCTTGGAAAGCTTAGCCGAATCCGCAACCGCGGAAACCAGTTCGTTCTTGTTCATCAATCTTCCTTCCATGAGAAATCCGGGACCAGGGACGCAACCGCCGGATAACGGACCTTATCGGAGTTTCTTGTACCAACTCTCCCTGCCGGGCCACCGCCAACGCGGCAGAAACCCCGGAGTTCCGCCGTTTGTCACATGAAAAAGCCGGGCGCAAGGCCCGGCTCGTCAATAGTCGCGCATTCCACCCAAGAATTAGTGGGCGAGCGCCTTGCCAGCGTCGTCACCGGCCTCCGGCTTGGCCGGAATGGCTTCCGACGGCTCCGTCCACTCAATCGGCTCGGGCATGCGAACCAGCGCGTGGCGCAGCACCTCGCCGACCCTGGAGACCGGCACGATCTCCATACCGCTCTTCACGTTGTCGGGGATCTCGGCCAAATCCTTGGCGTTCTCCTCGGGGATCAGCACCTTCTTGATGCCGCCGCGCAGCGCCGCCAAGAGCTTCTCCTTCAATCCGCCGATCGGCAGCACACGGCCGCGCAGCGTGATCTCGCCGGTCATGGCGATGTCCGCCCGCACCGGGATTCCGGTGAGCACGGAGACGATCGCCGTCGCCATGGCGACACCCGCCGACGGACCGTCCTTGGGCGTGGCGCCTTCCGGAACGTGGACGTGGATGTCGCGCTTGTCGAACAGCGGCGGCTCGATGCCGAAATCCAGAGCCCGCGAGCGGACGTAGGACGCCGCAGCCGAGATCGATTCCTTCATCACGTCCTTCAAATTGCCGGTGACCGTCATCTTGCCCTTGCCGGGCATCATGACGCCTTCGATCGTCAGCAATTCGCCGCCGACCTCCGTCCAGGCAAGTCCCGTGACAACGCCGACCTGATCGTCCGATTCCGCCATGCCGAAGCGGAAACGCGGCACGCCGAGATAGTCCTCGAGGTTCTTCGCCGTGATCTTCACCGACTTCTTCTTGGTCTTGATGATCTCGGTGACCGCCTTTCGCCCGAGCTTCATCAGCTCGCGCTCGAGGCTGCGCACGCCGGCCTCCCGCGTATAGGTCTGGATTATGCCGCGGATCGCCTCATCGGCAACCGAGAACTCCTTGGGCTGCAGCGCGTGGTCGCGCACCACCTTCGGCATCAGGTGCCGCTTGGCGATCTCGACCTTCTCGTCCTCCGTGTAGCCGGCGATACGGATGATCTCCATGCGGTCCATCAGGGGCGCAGGGATGTTCAGCGTATTGGCCGTCGTCACGAACATCACGCTCGAAAGGTCGTATTCGACCTCCAGATAGTGATCCATGAACGTCGCGTTCTGCTCCGGGTCCAGCACCTCCAGCAACGCCGAAGACGGATCGCCGCGGAAATCCTGGCCCATCTTGTCGATCTCGTCGAGCAGGAAGAGCGGGTTGGACTTCTTGGCCTTCTTCATCGACTGGATGACCTTGCCGGGCATCGAGCCGATATAGGTCCGCCGGTGGCCGCGTATCTCGGCCTCGTCGCGCACGCCGCCCAGCGCCATGCGCACGAACTCGCGGCCGGTCGCCTTGGCGATCGACTTGCCGAGCGAGGTCTTGCCGACGCCGGGAGGGCCGACGAGGCACAGGATCGGCCCCTTCAGCTTCTTCTGGCGGCTCTGCACAGCCAGATATTCGACGATGCGGTCCTTGACCTTGTCGAGGCCAAAGTGATCGGCGTCGAGAACTTCCTGAGCGAAATTCAGGTCCTGCTTGACCTTAGAATTGCGCGACCATGGGATCGACAGCAGCCAGTCGAGGTAGTTGCGCACCACCGTCGATTCGGCCGACATCGGAGACATCGAGCGCAGCTTCTTCAGTTCGGCTTCCGCCTTCTCGCGGGCCTCCTTGGAGAGCTTGGTCTTCTTGATGCGCGCCTCGATCTCGGCGGCCTCGTCGCGGCCATCCTCGCCCTCGCCGAGTTCCTTCTGGATCGCCTTCATCTGCTCGTTGAGGTAATATTCGCGCTGCGTCTTCTCCATCTGGCGCTTGACGCGCGAGCGGATGCGCTTCTCGACCTGGAGCACGGAAATCTCGGCTTCCATGAAGCCCATCGCCTTCTCCAGCCGCTCCTTGACGGAGAGCGTGGCGAGCATTTCCTGCTTTTCGGGAATCTTGATCGCCAGATGCGAGGCAACCGTGTCGGCGAGTTTTGAGAAGTCGTCGATCTGGCTGGCGGCGCCAACCACTTCGGGCGAAATCTTCTTGTTCAGCTTCACATAGTTCTCGAAGTCGGAGATCACCGAGCGCGACAAAGCCTCGATCTCGATCTCTTCCTCGGCCGGCTCCTCGAGCAAGACGGCGCGCGCTTCATGGAAATCGCCGCGCTCGGTGAAGCTCGCGATCTTGGCGCGCGAAGTGCCTTCGACCAGCACCTTGACGGTGCCGTCGGGCAGCTTGAGCAGTTGCAGGACATTGGCCAGCGTGCCGATGTCGTAGATCGCATCGGCCTCCGGATCGTCGTCGGCGGCGTTCATCTGGGTGGCGAGAAGAATCTGTTTCTCGGCCCCCATCACCTCTTCCAGCGCCTTGATCGATTTTTCACGCCCGACGAAGAGCGGCACGATCATGTGCGGGAACACCACGATGTCACGCAGCGGGAGCACCGCGTAGACGCCATTGCCGGGTGTGCGGGGTAGTTTGGCCATCTTAAAACCTTTCTTCCGCGGCCGCCTTCAGCCAACCGCGAATCTTATTCTAGCGGGCACAAGCCTTTCCGCCTATTGCCGAATGGTGCGGGTTCTTAGCACGGAAGGATGCCCCTGGCTTCACCGTGTTAGTTGGCGTTGCGCCGACAAAAGATCAAGGGCGTGTACGCAGCCATCATGGCCAGTTCCAGCCTACAAGCTTTCGACTTGATCGCAACCGCGTCTTCCGCGACACTCCGGCACGTCGAGGGTGGCAGTCCAGAGTTCGAAAAGCATGTTCCTTTTCCGTGTTGAGCGTCGCGTTCCTCGCGCCGAAGCGGCCGTCCTGTGAAAATCGATCGCCGTGGACTGCTGACGGGCGGCGCCCTGCTCGGCCTCGCCGCCGCGACGCCGGCGGCGTCGGCTGCCCCTTCCGAAGCGCGAAAGCCGGGCGCCGTCCCGCGCAAGCTCAAAAACGTCGCCGTCTATGTGCCGGGTTATTACCCCGACCACGCCTTCGCCAATGGCAAGCCGGTATCGAGCAACCGGCGCTTCAACCGCAACCTTCCCGATACGGACGGCCTGCAGAAGATGCTCACGCGCATAGGCTTCGACGGTTCCATCAGGCAGACGCTGCTGCCGGTCGCCGCCCACGACGTCGAAGTTGCGCCCGACCGATCGATCGGCGTGCTGTGTTCGATGGATGGGCGCAATCATATCGCCTTCGATCCGGACACGCTGGAGATGGCGGCCCTTGCGCCATCGTTCAAAGACGGTTGGAACGGCGGCGGCCACGCCGTCTTCCTCGACGGAGGCCGAACCGTCGTCATGTCCGAGCGCGCGCCGACAGCCGTCTATCACGGCAAGCCCGAGGCCCATTATGGCCGCCTGACCATCCGCGACCCCAATACCCTCAAGATCGCCGACAGTCATTCGACCTTCGGCATCGATCCGCACGACATTAGGCTGACCTCCGACGGCAAATACATCGTCGCGGCCAACTACGGCTCCACGGTTTCGGCCAAGACCGGCGCTCATACGGTGCCGCGCACGGTAGTAGAGGCATCGATCACGGTGGTCGAGCTTTCCAGCGGGAAGCTGGTCGACAAGCGCAAGACAGGGCGCGGCAAGGTCGAGTTGCGCCACCTCGCCGCCGGAAACCTCGACCGCATCTTCGCCATCCAGGCGCTCTACGGCAGCGACCGCGAGGACGCGCGCAACCATGCTGACGACAATGTCGCCTACGAAGCAGACGTCACCACGGAAGCCGGCCAGAACTATATGCCGGCGGCAACGCTCAAATACGACGCCTCCCGCAAGACGATCGGCAAGATGGGCGACCGTGCCGCCAACAGGCTGATGCGCCACGGGCTGTCCATCCGCTACGACGAGCGCCACGACCAGGTGCTGGCGAGCTATCCCAGCACCCACCAACTCATGGTCTTCGACGGCGCCACCGGCGGCATCGTGGAACGCCTCGACACGCGCACCATCGGCATGCGTTATCCCTGCGGCATCACGCTGCTGCCTGACGGCGCGCATTACGCCGTGACCGGCCACTGGGAGAACCTCTTCGTTTTCGAGCGAGGCTCGCACCGTCTCGTGCGCGAACTCTGCCGCTATCCGATGTTCTTCGGCCACAGCCACATCACGTCGGCGTAGCCAAAAATCAGATCACGACGAAATCGGCGTTCGTCAGATCCGCATTGTTGGTGATCGTCGCGAACTTGATGGCCGCGAAAGCCGTGCCGGAGCCGTCGGCATCGTAGTAAAGATTGCCAGTGCTCTGCTTGTAGATGATCCGGTCGTTCGCATCGATCGCCGCGAGGTCCATGTTCTTGAAGGCCGATGCCGACAGCGGGCCGAGCGTCGTCAGCGCGGTGAAGAACTGATTGTCGAGGTGTATGGTGTCGGCAGCGACATTGTAGTCGGTGATGGCGTCGACGTTCGTGGCGGCGTTCAGCTTCGAGTTGAAGATGAAGACGTCCTGCCCGGCACCGCCGCTCACCACATCCTTGCCGCCATATCCCTTGATGAAGTCGTCGCCCCCTCCCCCGGCTATGATATTCACGCCGTTGTCGCCGAAGAGCTGATCGGCAAAACCGCTGCCGGTCAGGTTCTCCACGCCGAAATAGCTGTCGCCCGCTGCCTCGCCCCTGTTGATGGACGGATTGGCAAGGCTTGCAACCACGCCCGCGGCTGCCTCGGCATAGGAGGCGGTGTCGTTGCCGTCCGACCCTTCCAGCGTGTCCGCGCCGAGGCCACCGATCAGGATGTCGTCACCGCTGCTGCCTGCCAAACGGTCGTTGCCGGCGAGGCCTTTCAGCGTGTCGGCACCGAGATTGCCGTCCAGCGTATTGGCTCCCGCGTTACCGTGGAGGGTGTCGTTCAGGGTCGAGCCGCGCAAGTTCTCGATTGAATTGTAGGTGTCGCCCGCGGCATTGCCGGTGTTGAGCGTCGGGTCGGTCAGGCTGACCGTGACACTCGTTCCCGAATCCGAATAATCCGCCACGTCGACGCCGGAACCGCCGCTGAGATAGTCGGCGCCGGAACCGCCGCCGCGCAGGAAATCGTCGCCCGCGCCGCCAAACAGCTTGTTATTGCCGCCCGCGCCAAAGAGTTCGTCGTTGCCGTCATTGCCGAAAATGGTGTCGGCAAGGTTCTTGCCGTGGAAGAAGTCGCCGCCTGCGCTGCCATTGTAGGTCCAGGGCAACACGAAGAAGTTGTTCTCGATCGGCACCGAATTGCCAGTCTGGAAGGCGGTGATGAATGAATCGCGGAAGGTCACACCGTCTATCGCAAGGCCGGTAATCTCGAACAGCGGCGAAGAGGTGACGACATTCCCCTGGGCAGCGCCGTCGAGAATGACGCTCACCGAGGTGATCGTGCCTCCGCTCGGCAGGCCGTCGGCGCCATAGGTGATATTGGTGCCTTTGACGACGATTCCGCCGGGACGGATGTCGAACGCCCCCGGCGAACCCGCGGCGTCGGCGCGGCCCCAGACAAACCCGTCCGCCGTCTTGAACAGGATATCGCTGCCCGCTTCCTTCTGTGCGGCCTGGGTAAGTTGAAAGCTCAACATACCGCCAAGCCCGAGCACATCGGAGTCGGCGATCTGGTTGACGGTCGGCATGGTTTTCCTCCGGGTTCGAATGGACCAGACCACGCCCTGGCGGCCCGATACGTAGCCTTCGCGACCGACGCTCCGGCACTTCAGTTGGAGAGTCGTTCATTGTATGTTGCAAACTTGCACGTCTATTGTATCGAGACGATGGCGGCGCGTCAGGCTGGTGTCACCGAAGTGGATGTCCCTCCGACATCCGAGCGCCGCATCGGCGGCGCCGGCTCAACAGCCCATTCAGCCTTCGATATCGGCGGGGTCCGGGTCAGTTGCTGGGAAACGGGTGCCAGATCGGCTTTTCAGGGGCCCGGCCGGCTTGCGCACGCCAAATCCCCAAAACGCAGGCACGCAAAACAAAACGGCGCCCGAAGGCGCCGTTGGAAACTCAAAAGGCTCCAGCCGGTCAGGCGGTGGCGCCCTTCTTTTCCTTCTGCTCGGAATAGATGTAGAGCGGCCGGGCGCTGCCGGTCACCACTTCTTCCGAAATCACCACTTCCTGAACGCCTTCAAGCGCCGGGAGTTCGAACATGGTGTCGAGCAGGATGGCTTCCATGATCGAGCGCAGGCCGCGCGCGCCGGTCTTGCGCTCGATGGCGCGCTTGGCAATGGCCGACAGCGCGTTCTCATGGAACGTCAGTTCGACGTTCTCCATCTCGAACAACCGCTGGTACTGCTTGACCAGGGCGTTCTTCGGCTCGGTCAGGATCTGGATCAGTGCCGGCTCGTCCAAATCTTCCAGCGTCGCCAGCACCGGCAAACGGCCGACGAATTCCGGGATCAGGCCGAATTTCAGCAGATCTTCCGGCTCGACCAGGCGGAACACGGCGCCGGTGCGCCGCTCTTCCGGCGCGGCCACCGTCGCGCTGAAACCGATCGACGTTTTCCGGCCACGATCCGAGATGATCTTGTCCAATCCCGCGAAAGCGCCACCGCAGATGAACAATATGTTGGCGGTGTCGACCTGCAGGAATTCCTGCTGCGGATGTTTTCTGCCGCCCTGCGGCGGCACGGAGGCGACCGTGCCCTCCATGATCTTCAGCAGCGCCTGCTGCACGCCCTCGCCCGACACGTCGCGGGTGATTGACGGGTTGTCGGACTTGCGCGAAATCTTGTCGATCTCGTCGATGTAGACGATGCCGCGCTGCGCCCGCTCGACATTATAGTCGGCCGACTGCAGCAGCTTGAGGATGATGTTCTCGACGTCCTCGCCGACATAACCGGCTTCGGTCAGCGTCGTCGCGTCGGCCATGGTGAAGGGCACGTCGATGATGCGGGCCAGCGTCTGGGCAAGCAGCGTCTTGCCGCAGCCGGTCGGGCCGATCAGCAGTATGTTCGACTTCGCCAGTTCGACGTCGTTGTTCTTGGTGGCATGGGCCAGCCGCTTATAGTGGTTGTGGACGGCGACCGACAGCACGCGCTTGGCGTAGGGCTGGCCGATCACATAATCGTCGAGAACCTTCAGAATCTCCTGCGGTGTCGGCACGCCCTCGCGCGACTTCACCATCGAAGTCTTGTTCTCTTCACGGATGATATCCATGCAGAGTTCGACGCATTCGTCGCAGATGAAAACCGTCGGGCCGGCGATCAGCTTGCGCACTTCGTGCTGGCTTTTGCCGCAGAACGAGCAGTACAGCGTGTTCTTGGAGTCGCCGCCGCCGGAACTGACCTTGCTCATAATATCCAAGTCCTTTTAGTGCCGCCTCGCCGGCGAAGCGGCCAAGCGTCGGCATCGAGTATTAGCCGCGGAAACGCCCGAACGCCAGCAGTTTGGCGCATACGGGGCTTCCGCACGAAACTCATTCCTGAAGGCGCGGCCGCAGTCCCGTTGGTCACATGCAAAGCTAAGCCGTCGAAAATCAACATAGGCTTAACGTAGGTCGCACGTCCCGTCGAGGGAACAGCAAAATGTGTCCGAATTGCCGCAGCTCGCGTCAAAAAAGTGTCATTGGGCGCAAGCGTCGGATTTGTCGACATTATCCCTGCTGAAGTGCCTCTGCCGCTTCGCGGCTGGAAATGACCTTGTCGATCAGTCCGAAATCCCTGGCCTCGTCGGCGGTCATGAAGTGATCGCGGTCGAGCGTCTTCTCGATTTCCTCATAGGGCTTGCCGGTGTGCTTGACGTAGACCTCGTTGAGACGGCGCTTGAGCTTGATGATGTCCTGCGCATGGCGCTCGATGTCCGAGGCCTGGCCCTGGAAGCCACCGGAGGGCTGGTGCACCATGATGCGGGCATTCGGCGTGGCGAAGCGCATGTCCTTGTGGCCGGCGGTCAGCAGAAGCGACCCCATGGAGGCCGCCTGGCCGATGCACAGCGTCGAGACAGCTGGCTTGATGAACTGCATGGTGTCGTAGATCGCCATGCCCGACGTCACCACGCCGCCCGGCGAGTTGATGTAGAGATTGATCTCCTTCTTCGGGTTCTCGGCTTCGAGGAACAGGAGTTGCGCGCAGACCAGCGTCGCCATGCCGTCCTCGACCGGACCGGTGATGAAGATGATGCGTTCCTTGAGCAGCCGCGAGAAGATATCGTAGGCGCGCTCGCCGCGGTTGGTCTGCTCGACCACCATCGGGACGAGGTTCATGTAGGTTTCGACGGGGTTCTTCATCGGGCGTCCGTTGTTTGGGTGAATCGCCTTCCCAGGCGGAATCGTGCGGTGTTGCGTTGTTCCGTAAATAGGATGCCGCCTCCGCCTTGCGCAAGGCCGACCGTTGAACGCGGCGAAGTAACCTTGCGCGTTAACGAAACCTTAAAATTCCACTTTCCCGCGACGCTGCCTTCTCTAATGTAACAATCGGTTGCGGCATGGGGTGTCAGGTAATGGCTTTGAGGCCGGTTTTCTGTTTGGCGGTTGCAAGTTCGACCATGCTCGCCACCGTCTCGGACTCTTTCGCCGGCGGCAAGGCCGTCGAGTGCTACGAACCGTACCGCACTGCGCCGGTCTACGACACCGTCTACGAAAACGTGCAGGTCAATCCGGCGAGCCAGTATGTCGAGGCGATCCCGCCGATCTACGGAACCCGCAAGCGTTCCGTGCTGATGCGGCCCGAACAGGTAACCTACGAAGTCGTGCCCGCAGTCGTGCAGACACGCTACCGCACGGTCAAGATCGCCGGCGGCGGCTATTCATGGGAGTGGCGTTGGATCAACGGCCGCAAGGTGCTGTGCAAGGTCAAAAACAAGGCGCGCTACCAGCAGGTCGCCGAGACCGTGGTCGTGCAGCCGGAATACCAGCGGCGGATCGTCATTCCCGCAGTCTACAGCTACGAGATCGAGCAAGTCATCATCCAGCCGGGTGGAAGCCGCGTCGTCAATATGCCCGCGACCTATCAGACCGTGGCACGCCAGGTCTTGGTCAGCGAAGGCACGACCGGCTGGAAACGCGTGAAAATCCGCAGGCATTGCGGCTGATCGCCGGAAGAGACTGCGCCTAGATCTCAGCCCCCAGCCAGCGCTTCAGACTTGCGATATCGCCATCGCCGACCGCGGCGGCGACACGCCGCCCGACAGCCGCGCCGAACTTGTAGCCATGGCCCGAGCAGGCCGAGACGATCAGAACCTTGCCCTTTTCGGTCGCGAAAAACCGCTCGTCGTCGGTGAAGGTATAGGCGCAGGTCACGACCTCGGTCACGCGATATTCCGAAATGCGCGCGATCGGCGGCGAGAACAGGTTGCGGATCGCCTCGCCCTCGCCTTCGACCGGATCACGGTTCCAATCGGCATCGCTGGTCTCGACCTTGTGCAGGCCGGAACCGAATTTCATGCCGGTCCCGCGCGTCAGCGGGATCATGTAGCCGTCGGTTTTTCCGCCCACGTCGAGGATGACCGGCGCCGCCTCCCATGCGGCACGCAGGTCAGCCGGCGGCGCGACATAAGCCAACGCCGTGCGATAGGTCTTCAGCGTGCCGGAAAGTTCCGGAAACAGTTTCAGCACCCAGGCACCCGCCGTCACCACCACACGATCGCCGAAAATCTCGCTGCCGTCCTCCAGCCCGACGGAACCGCGCTCGTCCTCGACCGAGACGACCTTGCTGTTCTCGTAGACGTTGGCGCCGTTTTCGCGCAGCCATTTCAGCAAGCCGCCAGCGATTTTTCGGCAATGCAGCGCGCCGCCTTCCGTGGAAAAGAATGCGTAGCGGAATGTTCCCGGCTCCAGGAACGGCCATTTCTCCACCGCCTGTTCCGGCTGGAAAAGCTCGAACGGATACCCGCCGGCTTCCAGCGCCTCGCGATGCATCTCCGCCTCATCGCCTTCCTCGCGCGAAACGCACATGAAGCCGCGCGGGTCGAGATGGTTTTCGCCAAGGTCCGCCCACATCTCGTCCCAGGCCTCATAGGCTTCGGTGATCAGCCGCCCATAACCCGCCGCATTGCCATAGGCGCGGCGGATGATGCGGTGATGGTCGCCGGAGGCGGCGAGCGGATTGGGGATCGGCCCCTGCTCGACCAGCGTGACATTGTGGCCGGCCTTCACCAGCGACCAGGCGGTGCACAGGCCGGCAATGCCGGCGCCGACGACGATGACGTTCATGCTTTTCTCCATGCCGGCCGGAGATAGCGCTTGCTTGGCTGGCACTGCAAGTCATCCGACGCGGCGCTTCCGGACGGTCCAGCGCCGGAGTACACAGCCGTTCATGGAACCCGCCAAGCCTGCCTATCTCGCCTTCGATCCTTCCACCGGTCATATGCGCCTCGATCCGCACGAGCCGGCATTCGTGCAAAACCCCTATCCGGCCTATCGCTGGATGCACGACAATGCGCGCTGCGTGTTCTGGGAGGATTTCGGCCTCTGGTGCCTTGCCGGTTTCGACGAGGCCAACCGGCTGTTCCGCGACAAGCGTTTTGGGCGCGAGCGGCCCGGCGGCTACCGCGCCGCAATGGCCGCCACAGGGGACCGAAGCCATCTTGCCGATTTCGATGCGGTCGAGGCCGGGTCGCTGCTCGAACTGGAGCCGCCCGCCCATACGAGGCTGCGCACGCTGGTCAACCGCGCCTTTGTGTCCCGCCAGGTCGAAAGGTTGCGACCGAAGATCGAGGCTTTGGCCAGTCGGTTGATCGACGGCTTCGAGAGTGCGGGCAAGGCCGAGCTGATCCGCGACTTCGCCACGCCGCTTCCCGCCGCCGTGATCGCCGAGATGATGGGCCTGCCGGCTGAAAGCGGACTGCAGCTCGTCGCCTGGTCGAACGACATGGTGCGCATGTATATGCACAAGCCCGGCCGGGCCGACGCCGAGCGGGCCAACGCCTCTGCCCGCGCCTTCGCCGATTTCATCCGCGGCCACGCCGCCGAAAAGCGCAGGCAGCCCGGCGACGACCTGCTCAGCCTGCTCACCGCCGCGCATGAGAACGGCCAAAAACTGACGGAAGACGAACTGGTTTCCTCGGCCATCCTGCTGCTCAATGCCGGCCACGAGGCAACCGTGCATCAGGCCGGCAACGCCGTCCGCACGATCCTTGCGCAAGGCGGCGATCCGCGCCGGTTTATCGAAACGATCGAGGCGGCGGCAGCCACCGTCGAGGAATGCCTGCGCTTAGATCCGCCGCTGCACATGTTCACGCGCCATATCTACCAGGAGGCGGAGATCGCCGAAGGCGTCGTGCTGAAGCCGGGCGACCAGGTCGGCCTGCTGCTCGGCGCGGCCAACCGCGACCCGCTCGCCTTTTCGGAACCGGACGATTTCCGTCCCGGCCGGCCGGACCAGAAAAACGTCTCCTTCGGCGCCGGCATTCATTTCTGCATCGGCGCACCGCTGGCCCGCCTGGAATTGCAGGTAGCGCTGAAAACCCTGTTCGACCGCTTGCCGTCACTGCGGCTGGCCGAGACGCCCACCTACAGCGACATCTATCATTTCCATGGGCTGGAAAGGCTCGCGGTCCAGTTCGACGGTCCCAGCGGGGCGGTTTGAGGCGGAGCTTTGAAATGATCTTCGCCTTCCTCGAGGAACCGCCTTTCTGCTTCACGGAATCCTCCGGCATTGTCTCCGGCTGCGATGTGGAACTTGCACGCGCGGTTTGCGGGCAGTTGGGGCTTGCCTTCCAGCCGGTCGAGACCGAATTCGCCGACCTGCTGCCTGGGCTGGCCGACGGGCGCTGGACAATGACCACCGGCCTGTTCGTCTCGGAGGAGCGCAAGAACCTGGTCGATTTCAGCCGGCCCATCTGGTCGCTGCAGGACGGACTGCTGGTCGCCAGGGACAATCCACGCGGCCTCGCGGGCTATCGCTCGATTGCGGCGGACAGCTGTGCACTGCTCGGTGTCATTACCGACCAGGTCCAGGGTCGCACCGCGTTTGAAAACGGCATCCCTCCAGACCGGATACGGCTGTTTGCGACCCAATCCGACGCCGCAGAAGCAGTGGCCGCCGGCGAGGTGCACGCCTATGCCAGCGTCGCCATGGTGCATCGCGGCTATCTGGCGCGAATGCCCGAAACGCCTCTGGCGGTGGTCGACGTCCCTTTGTCCGAGAAGCAGCCGGCGTTCGGCGCCTTCGCGCTCCGCAGAACAGATACGGCGCTGCGGGAGGCAATCGACGCCTGCCTCGGTGACATTCTCGGCGGCCCGTGGCATCGCGACCTGATGGCGCGCCATAGGTTTTCCGAAAGCGATATCGATCGCGTGCTTCCAGCAATGGGGAAAGCCAGGGACGATGACACCATCGCCTTCTATGCGCGGGAGGCACAAGCCTACACGACGCGCGGCACGGAGGCCGAGCACCGGCACCTCCGGAGATTCATGGCGACGCTGCCGGCGCGAGGCTCGGTGCTGGAACTCGGCTGCGGCGCGGGACGAGACAGCGAGGTGATGCTTGCCGCCGGCTTTGACGTCACGCCCACCGATGGCACCCCGGAGATGGCACTGGCGGCTGAGAAACGGCTGGGCCAGCCGGTCAAGGTGCTGCTCTTCGACGAGATCGCCGAGTTGGAAGCGTTCCATGGCGTCTGGGCCAATGCCTGCCTGTTGCATGTGCCGCGGGCCGAACTTGCCGGCATCATCGACCGCATCCATGCTGCGATGAAGCCCGGTGGAACCTTCTATGCAAGCTTCAAGACCGGCGCCGCCGAGGGCCGTGACAGGTTCGGCCGCTATTACAACTACCCCGAGGCCGATTTCCTGCGCGCGGCGCTCGGGCCCGACCGCTGGGCCTCCATCGACATGGCGGTGGAAACCGGCAGCAGCTACTACAATCTTCCGGCCGACTGGCTGCACCTGCTGGCGATCAAACGAGCTTAGGCGAGACATATTGGTCGTCGGCTATCCGAAGGCGACCGGCAGGCTTAGAGCCGGATCACATATTCCTTGCGCGTGGTCTCGACGACCTCCCACGTGCCCTTGAAGCCCGGCTGCAGGACAAAACTGTCGCCGGCGGTCACGGTGCGCGACGCACCGCCATCCTCGGCGATGATCGAGACGCCGGACAGGATGTGGCAGAATTCCCACTCGTCATATTGGATGTGCCATTTTCCCGGCGTGGCTTCCCAAATCCCCGCATAGAGACCGTTCGCCTGCTCGTCGACGTTCCAGGAGCGGAATTTTGGCTTGCCGGAGATGACACGGTCCGGCGCGGGTTCGCCGTCCTCCGGCTGGATCAGGTTGGACGAGACGGACAGAAATTTCGACGGCATGAACGACCTCGCTGGCGATCGGCGCACACTATCGGCGCTGAAACGTGCGGCCGCAACCGCTCGTCCGGCAATCGCTGCCATGTCCGACAACACGGAACCGGACGATGCCCAATTGTCGCAGCATGAAACGGCCGGCGCGGATAAAAATTCGCGCCGGCCGCCGAGGGATCAGGCCTTCGTCAGCGCCTGGTCGAGATCCGCGATGATGTCGGCGACGTCCTCGATGCCGACCGACAGGCGAACCGTGTCCGGCCCCGCGCCGGCGGCCACCTTCTGTTCGTCGGAAAGCTGGCGGTGGGTGGTCGAGGCCGGGTGGATCACCAGCGATTTCGTGTCGCCGACATTGGCCAGGTGCGAGAACAGTTCCAGCCCTTCGACGAATTTAACACCGGCCTCGTAACCGCCCTTCAAGCCGAAGGTAAACACCGCGCCGGCGCCGTTGGGCGAATATTTTTTTGCCAGCGCCGCGTTCGGGTCGTTCGGCAGGCCGGGATAGGAGACCCACGCCACCTTGGCATGTTTCGAAAGGTGCTCGGCGACCTTCTGCGCATTGTCGCAATGTCGCTGCATCCTCAGCGGCAAAGTCTCCAGTCCGGTCAGGATCAGGAAGGCGTTGAAGGGCGAGATGGCCGGGCCGAAGTCGCGCAGCCCGAGCACGCGCGCCGCAATGGCGAAGGCGAAATTGCCGAAGGTCTCATGCAGAACGATGCCGCCATATTCGGGCCGCGGCTCCGACAGCATCGGATAGTTGCCCGACTTCGACCAGTCGAAGGTGCCGCCGTCGACCAGCACGCCGCCGATCGAATTGCCGTGGCCGCCGATGAATTTCGTCAGCGAGTGCACGACGATATCGGCGCCGTGCTCGATCGGCCGCACGAGGTAGGGCGTCGCCAGCGTGTTGTCGACGATCAGCGGGATGCCGTGCTTGCGCGCGATGTTGCCGATCGCCTCAAGGTCGACGAACTCGCCATTCGGGTTGGCAAGGCTCTCAACGAAGATGACGCGGGTCTTGTCGTCGATCTGAGTTTCAAAACTCGGCACGTCGCGCGGGTCGGCCCAGCGCACCTCCCAGCCGAAATTCTTGAAGGCGTGGCCGAACTGGTTGATCGAGCCGCCATAGAGCCGGCGCGCCGCGACGAAATTGTCGCCCGGCCGCATGATGGTGTGGAACACCAGCATCTGTGCCGCATGGCCGGAGGCCACGGCCAGTGCTGCCGTACCGCCCTCGAGGGCGGCGACGCGCTCCTCCAGCACCGCCTGCGTCGGATTCATGATGCGGGTATAGATGTTGCCGAACGCCTTAAGCCCGAACAGCGAGGCGGCGTGATCGGCGTCGTCGAACACGAACGAGGTTGTCTGGTAGATCGGCGTGGCGCGCGCGCCGGTCGCCGGATCGGGTTTTGCGCCGGCATGGACGGCGAGCGTGTCGAACCCGGGTGTGCGCTGGGACATGTTTCCTCCAGAAGATGTTGTCTTGAAAAACCGAACTATCTTTGTCGACCCGTCGGGGCGAATGCAAAGAAGAAAATTCCGCCGACGTCAATGGATAGCCGTTAAGCCAGCCAATTTCTCACGTCTGGCGGCAAACTTCTTGCGGCTTACCTATTTCTGGCGAACGCCGAAACTCTGGAAACCCTGGCGCATGACCGGCTTCTTCGAGGACAGCACCCGGCTGTTGACGCCGTTCCAGCCGATCTCGCCGGAGAGCCTTCCATATTCGATTTTGGGGCAGCGGTTCATGACGACTTTTATGCCCGCCGCTTCGGCCTTCGCCGCCGCCTGGTCATGGCGCACCGTCAACTGCATCCAGATCACCTTCGGCAGCGGCTTCAACGCCAGCACCTCGTCGACGATCGGCGGCACGGCGGCGGAAGCGCGAAAGATGTCGACCATATCGATCGGCTCCGGCACATCAGCCAGCTTCGCATAGGTCATGCGGCCGAGGATTTCCTTGCCGGCCTGGCCCGGATTGATGGGGAAGACGGTAAATCCCTTGTCGATCAGATACTTGGTGACGAAGAAACTCGGCCGCACGTCATTGGCCGAGGCGCCGACGATGGCGACCGATTTCACCGTGTTCAAGATTTCGGCGATGTAGTCGTTGGAATAGGAATCGTGGTTCATAACGGCAATGAGATATTGCCTTCCGCGTCGATCGGGAAGTCGGGATTGTGCGCGACTTCCCAGACGTTGCCCTCCGTGTCGGAAAAATAACCGTACCAGCCGCCCCAGAACGCCTTTTGCGCCGGTTTCAGCACAGTGCCTCCAGCAGCCTTGGCCATGTCCAGCACTTCGCCCACCTCCTCGTCGGAACGGGTGTTGTAGGCGAGCGCGGAGGCCGGGCGGGCGCTGCCGACATTCGATGGCGGCAGGCCGTCCATGCCAGCGTCGGTGGCAAGGTCCTTTCGCGTCCAAAGCGCCAGAATCAGTCCACCCATCTGGAAGAAGGCGACGCCGTCGGTGATCCTCTCGTTCCGCTTCAGGCCCATCGCCTCGTAGAAACGCACAGCACGGGCGAGGTCGTCTGCGCCCAGCGTGACGATCGAAATGCGTGGTTCCATGACCTTCTCCTCCCGGCCGATGCGCCGAAATGCCAATGCTGTCGCCGGTTGCAATTATCCGCCGAATGCGGTCACATCGCGCCGGCACCGCATTTTGGGAGAAACTACATGCGCAGGAAACTGTTGCAACATGCGCTGCCGTTTGCGTTTTTGATGCTTCTTGCCGGCGGTCAGGCAAATGCCGGCCTGGCCGAAGGCGCGCAGGCAACGATGGGCAAGGTGTTGTCCGACTTCAGCGCGCTCGAAAAGGCCGATGCGGCGCAGAACACGCCGCCGCGCCTTGCCGATCCCGCGGCAAAACCGGTCTTCGATGCACTGTTCGACCGCGAAAAAATCCTCGGCGAACATCCCTACAAGGCGGCAGAGATCGAGCCGCTGCTGTCGGTGTTCGGCGGCTATTTCGGGCTGACCAAGGTCTATATCGGTTTCAAGGACCCGGCGGGCGCGGTTGCCGACAACGAGTTCAACTTCCAGGATGAGCTGTCTCGACTGGCCGTCGAGATGGTCGTCAGCGGCGGCGCCATCGCCGAGGCGCTGACCGACTATGTCGCCAACCCGCCGGGCGGCGCGGTGCCGGAAGACCGCAAGGCCGCACTTGCCAAACTTCGTCTGGGGGTCAGCCAGATGGTGTCGGGCGTCATCACGCTCCTGCAGAACCCGCGCTACAGTAAGGCGAACAAGGTGCTGCTGGCCGACGCCCTTGCCGAGGCGGGACCCTTCATCTCCCCCATCCTGCTCGAGGTCGACCGCGACAGCCTCTCGCAGGCGGCCATGCAGAGCATGCTCAACACGCCGCCCGAAGCGGAATCATCCATCAACGAATTCATGAACGCCATGAACAGCCGGGACTGTTCCGGGCTGTGCGCGCTGAAATAGAAGGCCCTACTCCCCCGTCCATTTCGGGTCGCGTTTGCCGATGAAGGCGCCTATGCCTTCCTCGGCGTCGCGCGCCATCATGTTTTCCACCATCACCCGCACCGTATGGTCATAGGCTTCCGCCAGTCCCATCTCGGCCTGCGCGTAAAACGCCTCCTTGCCGATCTTCAGCGTAAGCGGGGATTTGGAAACAATGGTTTGCGCGTATTTGTTCACGACCTGGGCCAGATATTCGCTCGGCACCACGCGGTTCACCAGGCCGAACTCGCGGGCGGTGGCGGCGTCGACGGTCTCGCCGGTGAGCAGCATCTCCATCGCGTGTTTTCGCGACACGTTGCGCGACAGCGCCACCATGGGCGTCGAGCAGAACAGACCGATATTGACGCCGGGCGTGGCGAATTTCGACTGGTCGCTGGCGATCGCCAGGTCGCAGGAGGCGACGAGTTGGCAGCCGGCCGCGGTTGCGATGCCGTCGACCTGGGCGATCACCGGCTTCGGGCAGCGCACGATCGCCTGCATGAGGGTCGCGCAAGCGGTCATGGTCTTTTCGAAAAACGCCCTGCCCCGGTCGGCATCGGCCCGGTGCGCCGTGAGTTCCTTCAGGTCGTGGCCGGCCGAAAACACCTTTCCCTTCGCCGCGATCACCACCACGCGCACCGAAGCGTCGTCGCGCGCCCGGTCGATCTGCGCCTGCAAGGCGGCCATGATCGCCAGCGACAGCGCATTGGCCGGCGGGTTGGCCAGCGTGACACGCAACACACCGGCGTCAAAAGAGGCGGTCACCGGCCCCTCGGCGACGGTCTGTCTGATCGCGACGATCTCGGCCATGTCGATCTCCGTGGCTGGCACCTGTCCCATGTGAAAATAGCGGCCCGGCGGATTGATTGACAGGGCCGTCCGGTATTTTCTGGCGCCCTCGCCGCTGCCGCGCATTCCGCCAGCCAGTCCGATGTCCGCCGAGGGAGGAAAAATGCCGGCAAACACAGCGCTGACCCCGGTGATGACGGCCGGCGAGATCAACGACCTGCTGGTGACAGTCTATCCGCAGCTCAACGAGGGACTCCGCGCCTATGAGGCGGTGTCGGTCTTCCCCGGAGGCTGCACGGTGCGGCTCAACGCGGACCAGCGGCATCTGCGCCCGGGCGACACCGTATCCGGCCCCTCGCTGTTCACCCTGGCCGACATTGGCGGTTACGTCTGCGTGCTCTCGCATGCCGGGCCGGACGCGCTGTCGGTGACAACCAACCTCAACATCAACTTCATGCGCAAGGCGCCGGCCGGGCCTGTCGACGGCCACTGCCGCATCCTGAAGCTCGGAAAAAGCCTGATGGTGTTCGACATCGACATGACCGCGGGCGGCGAGACGGTTGCGCATGCGACCGGCACCTATTCGATCCCGCCGAAGCGGTGAAAAAACCGGTCAGCTTCGCTGCAGGGCCAAGTGCGTGCCCAGCCCGACGAGGATCGCGCCGCCGGCCCGCTGCATCAGTTTTTGCGCGCGGCTGGACTGGCGCAACCGCGAGATGACCGCGCTGGCAAGCATCACGCCGACGACATCCGCGAACGAGAACATCAGGTTGACGATGGTCCCCAGCACGACGAACTGGATCCATACGGGCGCGCCCGAGGCGTCGATGAACTGCGGCAGGAACGCCATGAAGAAGATCGCGGTCTTCGGATTGAGCACCTCGACGGTGACGCTCTCGAAAAACGCACGCCGCGCCGATTTCGGCGCGGCGCCGGGCACCGCGACCTCGCCCCGCGTGTTGGCGCGGAACAATGAGATGCCCAGCCAGATCAGATAGATGGCGCCCGCAAGCTTCACCGCCATGTAGAGCATCGGCACGGCATGGAACAGCACCGACAGCCCGGCCGCCGCGGCCAGAACATGCACATAACCGCCGATATGGATGCCCAGCGACGCCATCAGCCCGGACCAGCGCCCCCCCGCCAGCGTGCGGGCCGCCGCATAGAGCATGGCCGGACCGGGAATGAAGGCGAAGATCGCCGTCGTCGCCAGGAAGGCGATGAGAATTTCAGTCGATGGCATTTTTTGCGTCCCGCGGGCGATCCTGCAATGACGGGTCCGTTACAGGTCTCGACGCCTCATAGCTTAAAATTCGTCGCTCGTGTTGGAAACCTTGAGACCGGCCCCGTCCATCCGGTACAAGACTGAAGCCAATCCAATCGAGACCGCGTTTTCGGGTTCTTCCGGATGCTCATTCCCCTTTTCTCCCAAAACTGCGACCTGGTCGGCTGGATGCAGCCGCAAAAATTCCTGTTCGACGCGGACATGGCCTATACGGCCTTCATCACCAACGGCCATGCCTGGTCGGCGCGTTCCGGCCGCTGGATCGGCCCGGTCATCGGCCCGCATGTCTTCGACACAGATGGCCAGCCGGTTGCCTGGAACCCCGGCGCGCCGCTGCGCGGTTCCGGCCGGCCGCTGAGGCCGGTCAACGTGGTTCGTGCCGTCAGCCCCGTGCGCCCGCCCAAGCCGGTCGCGCCGCCGCGGCCGCTGACGGCTCCTTCCCTGCCCGGCGGCTGGTCGCAGTTCAGCTTCGCCGAATGGCTGGTCTCGGCCGATCCGAAACCGATGGAAATTACCGAAATAGAAATAGGAGAAACAGTCGTCGCGGAGGTTGCGAAGAAGACGGATGAGATGGAGCAACGAAACGATACCAGCTCGATCGGGTCCACCTCCCTATAGCGCGAACGCCGTTCCCTGCCGGTCTCCGCAGAAACAGTATTGAACCGAGCTTGGACTATGCTATCGCTTGTACATGTTCAAATCGTTGTTGACTTCCTTTTTGGCTCTTGTCGGAGGGACCGCCACGGCGCCCGCTCAAAGTGCCTTGAATCATGAAGCATTGGAAGAACTTGCGAGGCAAGGTGTTTTTAAGGCTCAGTACGTGATCCCGCTTCAATTGGAGGATCACCCTTTGTTCGTGCTTCTCAAACAGCAGGGATTATTCGATCTTACCGGGGACATGAACCAACTGATGCTCCCTGTGGAACGAGATCTAGCGGCTAGGATGGGGGTATCGCGATACGCAGCGACACCACTGCCATCTTATTTAGAAGGGGTGAGGACACAGCTCGACAAAATTTGGGCGGCATCGCTCGCAAACGATACGGGTCCGCAAAGTCAGGCCGCGTTGACACGGGCCACGAAGGAAACTGTCGAACTGCAATCCGTGCTAAAAGCCGCTCTAGCAACGGGGCATCTCTATGTAGCCGACTGATATTGTCTGCGGTAAAATAATACCTCTTTTTTCATATATCTGATTTTAAAGCGTTTTTGACTTTCATCGGCCCATTCTCAGACTTGACGCGAAAACAGCCCTCGCCTATAGACCGCCCTGTAAACAGCGGTCCACGGGCCGCCGTTTCGTTTTTGGTCGACGGCCCGCCCGTCGCGCCAAAACAAGCAACAAGAAACGCCTTCCCCGTGAAGGTCCCAACGAAAGCAGACACAATGAAAACCTTTTCGCAGAAGCCCGCGGAAGTGGTGAAGAAGTGGGTGCTGATCGACGCCGAAGGTCTGGTCGTCGGCCGTCTCGCCTCCGTCGTCGCCAACCGCCTGCGCGGCAAGCACAAGCCCACCTTCACCCCCCATGTCGATGACGGCGACAACGTCATCATCGTCAATGCCGACAAGGTCGTCCTGACCGGCAAAAAGTTCACCGACAAAGTCTATTACTGGCACACCGGCCATCCCGGCGGCGTCAAGGAGCGCACCGCGCGCCAGCTTCTGGAAGGCCGCTTTCCCGAGCGCGTCCTGGAGAAGGCGATCGAGCGCATGATCCCGCGCGGACCGCTCGGCCGTCAGCAGATGAAGAATCTCCGCGTCTATAGCGGCGCCGAGCATCCGCACGCAGCACAGCAGCCCGTCGCCCTCGACGTCGGCGCGCTGAACAGCAAGAACAAGAAGGTTTCCTGATCATGGCTGAGCTCACCTCGCTCGCAGACCTCGGCACGGTTGCCGCCACAGCGCAGCCCGCCGCCCCCTCTTACGTCCAGAAGCTGGACAAGCAGGGCCGCGCCTATGCCACCGGCAAGCGCAAGGACGCCATCGCCCGCGTCTGGGTCAAGCCGGGCTCCGGCAAGATCATCGTCAACGACAAGGAATTCGCAGCCTATTTCGCGCGCCCGGTCCTGCAGATGATCCTGCAGCAGCCGATCGTTGCCACCAACCGCGGCGGCCAGTTCGACGTCGTCGCCACCGTCACCGGCGGCGGCCTCTCCGGCCAGGCCGGCGCGGTGCGCCACGGGATCTCCAAGGCGCTGACCTATTACGAGCCCGGCCTGCGCGGCGTGCTCAAGAAGGGCGGCTTCCTGACTCGCGACAGCCGCACCGTCGAGCGCAAGAAGTACGGCAAGGCCAAGGCCCGCCGCAGCTTCCAGTTCTCGAAGCGCTGATTTTTGCGGGGTTCGCCCCGAACGTCGCGATCGACCTCGAAAGCCGCCCGCCTGGGCGGCTTTTTCGTTTGAGCCCAGGCGCTTGGCTCGCATTTGGAACAAGTCTTGCTTCGCACTCCGCCGAGAGGCGATTGTCCCGATCCGGGACAGTCGTGAGCATCCTGCGGGGGTCGGCCTTGATCGTATCGCTTCAATATCTGCGCGGCATCGCCGCCATGATGGTCGTGGTCTTCCACGCCTTCGACGTGTTCGCGCGCTTCGGCGCCGGCGACGAGACGGAACAGTTCATGGTCGGGCTGGCCGGGGTCGACATATTCTTCGTCATCAGCGGCTTCATCATGTGGACCATGGCCGAAAAGGCCTATCCATCGCCGGGTGAATTCATCCGCAAGCGGCTGATCCGCATCGTCCCGCTCTACTGGGCGCTCACCCTGTTCCTGGCGGCCGTCGCGCTGGCCAAGCCCGACCTGTTGTCGACGGCGGTGTTCGACCCGGCCCATTTCGTCGCTTCGATGCTGTTCATCCCGTGGCCCCACCCCAAACTCGATGCCGCGGTGCCGCTTCTCATTCCCGGCTGGACGCTCAACTACGAGATGGCTTTCTACCTCATCTTCGCGGTCTGCCTGTTGATCTCCAAGCGCTGGCGTCTGCTGTCGCTGGTCGGCGCGCTGACGGCGCTCGCCGCAATCGGACCGTTCATGCCGCAAGGCGGCGCTCTCGGCTTCTACACGGATACGCTCGTGCTCGAATTCGCCACGGGCGCGCTGCTGGCCTGGTTCTGGCTGCGCGGCTTCACGATGACGCCTGCGATGTCGCTGGCGCTCGTCATTGCCGGCTTCATCCTGCTATGGCTCGGTGTCGGCTCGACCCTGCCGCGCATCGTCAGCCTGGGCCTGCCCGCGACGATGGTCGTCGCCGGCATGGTCTTCGCCGAAGCGCGGCTGCGCAAGCGGCCGTTCCAGCCGCTGCTGATGATCGGCGACGCCTCCTATTCGATCTACCTGTCGCAGGGTGTGGCGCTGGCCGTGTTCACCAAGCTGTGGACCACGGCCGGGTTCGGCGGCGACGGATGGCAGGCCGCTGCTTTCCTGGCGATATCGGTGCTGATCATGACCGTCGGCGGCATCGTGCTCTACCTGCTCATCGAAAAGCCGATGCTGGCCTGGATGACCTACCGGACGGGACGCCGCAACCGGGCAGGCTTGCGGCCGGGTCTGGCCAAAGCGGCGCGTTCCAGCCGCTCGGCTGCATAGCGGGTTCGTAGGTGGCTTGACTCCCCCCGCCGGCAGCGGCACGGGCCAATGTTTTTGTAAGACTTCGCCTCTAGGGTCTGGCGACGATCAGCCCGGATGACGGCACGATGGACATCGCGATCGTCGGCACGGGTTTCGTCGCCGACTACTATATGACGACCCTTCCCAACCATCCCGGCCTCCGGCTTGCCGGGGTCTTCGACCGCTCGCCGGCGCGGCTCGGCCAGTTCCGCGCTTTCCACAAGGTTCGAGGGTACGAGTCGCTCGCCGCGCTGCTTGCCGACCCGCAGGTCAGAATCGTCGTCAACCTGACCACCCCGGAAAGCCATTTCGAGGTCTCGCGCGCAGCTCTTGAAGCGGGCAAGCACGTCTATTGCGAAAAGCCGCTGGCGATGGATTTGCGCGACGCCGCCCATCTCGTCGATCTTGCCGAACAAGAAGGCCTGACGCTCGCGACTGCTCCCGCCAATGGGCTGAGCGATGCCCATCAACTGGTCGCCGCCGCGCTCGCCGAGGGCCGCATCGGCACGCCGCGCCTCGTCTATGCCGAGATGGAAGACGGGCCGGTCTTTCGCGACAAATGGGCGACCTGGCACTCGCGTTCGGGGGCACCGTGGCCCGGCCTGCACGAGTTCGAGATCGGCTGCACGCTGGAACATGCCGGCTACGCCCTGTCATGGCTGGTGTCGCTGTTCGGCGCTGTCGAATCCCTCACCGCGTTTTCGGCCGTCACCTTTCCCGACAAGGGACCGGAAACGGAAAAAATCACAATGGCGCCCGACTTTTCGGTCGGCTGCCTTTCCTTCCGCTCCGGCGTGGTCGCTCGCCTCACCTCCGGCCTCGCCGCGCCGAAAGATCGCTCGCTGACGATTTTGGGCGACAAGGGTTCGATCACGGTGCGCGACCTGTGGGACAACCGCTCCGCCGTCTTCGTCGAGGAGACCGGCGCGCCGCGAAAGCTGGGCACGCGCATCGTCACGCGGCTGGAGGCGAAGCTTGGCCGCTTTATTTCGTGGAAGCCGACGCCCGGCCAGCGTTTGCCCTATCCATCCGCCTCACGCGCCGCTCTGCCAAATTTCCCCTCGCAGATCGATTTCTGCCGCGGCATCGCCGCCCAGGCCCAAGCCATCGAAGCCGGCGAGCAGCCGTTTTTCGCCGGCCGCCGCGCGCTGCACATCACCGAACTGGCGCTGGCGCTCAACAACGCGAACACCCTGCCGCAGCCTTACAGGATCGTGACCGAGTTTTAGGTCGTCTGCCCGTAGACTGTTAAGCCGACAGGACAGAAGGGGGACGCTGTCCCGCCAACCTCTACATCAGCCCGACAACATCACCGGCAAACGGCCTCGTCAAAATTCAATTCGTCAGAACATACGGACGCCGGAACCCGTTCTGCTCCAGCCACTCGATCGCAGCCTTCGGCTCATCCGTCTGGATGACCGTCGCGCCGTGCTCGGCCCAGAAACCGAAAACCTCTTCGGGAAAACCGGCCTGCACGGCCAGTTCGTCGCCGCGCCCCCGTCCGGTAAAACCGCTCGGCAGGTTGACGATCGGATAGGTGTTCACCCACAGATGCCAGTCGCCGCGCGCCGCCACCGCGCGCATCCGCGCCGAGAAAAGCGCGCCGCCATCGTCCGGCAACCGCCGCCGGTCGCCACGCCAAGTCACCATCTCAACCATGTCGGCGGAAAATGCCCGCGTCACCGTCTCGACGAAACGCGGGTCCTCGACCGCGTCGTCGGCGATGATCGGCATGAACCGGAACCCCGGCCCCGCATCCGCCACGGCCGCCTTCACCGCCGTCAACCGCGTGGCGGAAAAAATATTCTCCTTGAGGATGAGTTCACCTTCCATGCCGAGCCCACGCGCGACCGCGACCATGCCGGCGATATGATCAGCACCGAGCTTGTTGTCGATGTTGACCAGCACCTGGCCCCTGGTCACCTCCAGCATCTCGGCCAGCGTCGGCACGACTTCCTCCGTGACCTCGCCGCTGCCCTCGACCTTGAGATGGCACCTCCTCAAATCGGCGAGCGTGCGCGCCGCCACCTCGCCCTTGCAGTCGGTCGTGCGCTCCAGCCCGCTGTCGTGCATCACGACATATTCGCCGTCTCCGGACATGCGCACGTCGAGTTCGACGATCTCGACCCCGAGCCCGATCGCGTAGCGCACGCCGGCCCTCGAATTCTCCGCCCAGCGGATGACGCCGTTTTCCTTCCAGCCGCCGCGATGCGCGACGACCATGACGTGATCGCGCCAGCGATTGGCATTTTCATACCGGTCGAGAATCTGCTGTACCCGCCCGCCCTCGGCCAAAGCCGGTATTGGCAAGGCGGCGAGCAGGCCGAGGGCCAGGGCGGCGATGAAAGGGCGGCGCACTTCGATTCGCTCCCGGTTCATGCGGATTGCGGCCAGATAGCCGCCAGCCGTGACAGGCCGGTGAATGCAGCCGGCTTACGACGGCGCGGGATGTGTCGAGATTCAGGTCAGGCTCAGTCGAAAATGGTGGCGGTCGGGGTCGCGAAGCGACGAGCGGAGCGTACCTCAGTACGTGAGCACCGGAAGCGCAGAACGCCGCCATTTGCAGGCCAGCCTCACCTGAATCTCGGTACATCCCGGCAATTTTTCGGTTGCACCGCCGTCTTATTCCGCCAATACCTTGCCGCGCGAAACACGAGGGAGATTTGAAAGCATGACGGGATCCGGCATCGATCACGCCTTCACCGCCCGCTCCAACACCGGCCGCGCCGGCGATCCGACCTATGCGGGAGCGCTCTCCTTCATGCGGCGGCACTACACGAAAAACCTCAAGGACGCCGACGCCGTGGTCTGGGGCATCCCGTTCGACGCGGCCGTCTCCAACCGCCCCGGCGCCCGATTCGGGCCGCAGGCAATCCGCCGCGCCTCGGCGATCATGGACAACGACCCGCAATATCCGTTTCACCGCGATCTGTTCGAAAACCTGGCGGTGATCGACTACGGCGACTGCCGGCTCGACTACGGCAACCACCAGAAGACGCCGGCGACCATCGAGCGCGAGGCGGCGAAGGTCCTGAAGTCCGGCGCGTTCCTGCTGACACTCGGCGGCGACCACTACGTCACCTGGCCGCTGCTGAAGGCCCACGCTGCCGTGCACGGACCGCTGGCGCTGGTGCAGTTCGACGCCCACCAGGACACCTGGTTCGACGAGGACAGGCGCATCGACCACGGCTCCTTCGTGGCGCGCGCCGTGCGCGCCGGTATCGTCGATCCGGACCGTTCGATCCAGATCGGCATCCGCACCCACGCCCCCGACGATTTCGGCATAAAGATGCTCTTCGGCCATGACGTCGAGGAGATGCGGGCTTCCGACATCGCCTACGCCATCGTCGAGCGCACCGGCGGCCACAAGGTCTATGTCACCTTCGACATCGACTGCCTCGATCCCGCTTTCGCGCCGGGAACCGGCACGCCGGTGGCGGGCGGGCCGTCTTCGGCAAAAATGCTGTCGGTGCTGCGCCAGCTCGGCCAGCTCGATATCGTCGGCGCCGACGTGGTCGAGGTTGCGCCCGCCTACGACCATGCCGATATAACGGCCATCGCCGGCTCGACGGTGGCGCAGCACTATCTCGGGCTGCTCGCCGAGCGGAAGGCAAGGCTGGCCGACATGAACAACAACAACGGCGTGCACCAGGGCCACGGAATCTAGGGTCTTCGGGTTTCAGGCGCTACGGACCTGAGCCTCATACATCCCTGATCGAACTTCAGGACTCGAACGGAACCGCAGGAAATGAAACCGAAAATCTTCATCGACGGTGAACATGGCACGACCGGCCTGCAGATCCGCGCGCGGCTGGCCGGCCGTGGCGACCTCGAGGTCATCTCCGTTCCGGTCGAGCGCCGCAAGGATATTTCCGCGCGCGCCGAGTTTCTGAACGCCGCCGATGTCGCGATTCTCTGCTTGCCCGACGACGCCGCAAAGGAAAGCGTGGCGCTGATTGAGAACGACACCACACGGGTCATCGACGCCTCGACCGCGCACCGGGTCGCCGCAGGCTGGACCTACGGTTTCGCCGAGATGGACAGGGAGCAGGCAAAAGCCATTGCCACCGGCAAGCGCATTGCCAATCCCGGCTGCTGGCCGCAGGGGCCGATCGCCACGCTGCGCCCGCTGGTCAAGGCCGGCCTGCTGCCCGCCGATCTCGCTGTCTCGATGAACGGCATTTCCGGTTATTCCGGCGGCGGCCGCACCATGATCGAGGACTATGAGAAGCAGGGCGGGGACGCGCCCGAATTCTTCCCCTACGGCCTCACCTTCCAGCACAAGCACGTGCCGGAACTCAAGAAATATGCTGGACTTTCCCGCGACCCGCTGATGCAGCCGGTGGTCGGCAATTTCGCGCAGGGCATGATCACCATGGTGCCGCTGCAGCTCGGTACGTTGGAGCGCGTGCCGAAAGGCGCGGAGCTGCACGCGGCAATCGCCGACCATTATGCCGGCCTCGACGGCGGCGACGTCGAAGTGGCGCCCTTCGCAGCCACCGAGCGCCTGCCGGAGATCGATCCAGAGCGCTACAACGACACCAACACGATGAAACTCTACGTCTTCGCAAACGACGCCAAGGCGCAGGCCGTGCTGCTGGCCGTCTACGACAATCTGGGTAAGGGCGCGTCGGGCGCGGCGGTGCAGAATCTCGACCTGATGATCGGGGCATAGGCGGGCCGCCTTTGGACGTTGCCTTCTTCCCCACTTCCTGGCACCTCTCCGACCCCGTCCTCATCGCCGAAACCTTCTCCAGCCGCATCTGGAAGGTTTTTCGCGCTGACGGCTCGCCGGCGGTCGTCAAGGCGCTGAAACCCTTCGACGATGTCGAGGACGAACTGCGCGGCGCGCATCTGCTCAAATGGCGCGACGGACACGGCGCGATAAGGCTGTTCGGCTTCGAGGGCCGGCAGATGCTGGTCGAATATGCCGGCGAACGGCATCTTTCCGCTGAAATCGATGAAGCTGGCGACCATGCCGCCACCGAAATCGCCGCCGAAGTCATGGCCAAACTGCACGACCCGTCGGTAGAACCGCCGCCCGCCGAACTGCAGCCGCTGCGCGACCGTTTCGCCGCGCTGTTCGACAAGGCGAATGCCGCCTGCGATGGCAAGGCGAGTTCGGAGGCAGTCGCCGACAAGTCCGGCCTCTACGCCGAGGCTGCCGCGACGGCTGAACGCCTTCTCTCGGACCCGCTGGACATCAGGCCGCTGCATGGCGACCTGCACCACGACAACATCCTGCTGTCGCCGCGCGGCTGGCTGGCCATCGATCCCAAGGGCGTGCTCGGCGACCCCGGCTTCGACGCCGCCAATCTGTTCTACAATCCGCTCGAACGCGACGACCTCTGCCACGACGAGAATCGCATCGCGTTCATGGCCAAGGTGTTTGCCAGGACGCTCCAGCAGGACGCACGGCGAATCCTCGACCACGCCTTCGCCTATGGCTGCCTCTCCGCCGCCTGGCATGCCGGCGACGGCAACACGCTCGACGAGGAGCGTGAGCTTTCGGTGGCGCGGGCCGTACGGATTGTGTCGGCAAGGATGTGAACATCGACGGGCTTGCCAAGCCGGACCGCGAGCGCTGCGAACAAGCCGACGGCCGTACAATCTTCACGAACCACTACAGCAAGTGCAAAAAACCTACCGCTCCACCGGCAGCGGACACGCGCCCTTCGTGCCTCGCCAATGCGCGGCCGCAAAGCCGAGCGCGATCAGCGCAAGCCCCTGATGGGTCAGCGCGGCATGCAGATCGACCTGCGTCAGAAGCGTGGCGATACCCACCGCCGCCTGGAGCAGCACAAGATGGAACAGGACGAGCGCACGGCGGGCATGCATGGTGCCGGGCTGCACACGGCGGGTGGCGATCATGTGCCAGAGGGCCGCGGCCAGCACGATATAGGCGCCGAGCCGGTGGATGAACTGCACCGTCTTTGGATTTTCGACCAGATTGCGCCAGATCGGCTCGATGATGAAGAGGTCGCCGGGGACGATGCGGCCGTCCATCAGCGGCCAGGTGTTGTAGGAAAGCCCCGCATCCAGCCCGGCGACCAGTCCTCCGAGAAAGATCTGGACCAGGATGAGCAAGATCAAAATGCCGGCAAAATGCTGGGTCCGCCGGTCCGCGGGGGGAGCCGAATGCGGCGCCAGCCCGCGCGCAACGAGCATGGTCGCGGCGAAGATGATCGAGGCGACGGTCAGGTGAGTTGCGAGCCAGGCCGGGTTGACGCTGGTACGGCCGGTGAGCCCCGAAGCCACCATCAGCCAGCCGATGACGCCCTGAAGCCCGCCAAGCAGGAAAATGCCTGCCAGCTTCGGCGCCAGCCCGCGCTCCAGGCGGCGCGTCGCCCAGAAGAAGGCGAAAGGCAGCGCGAAAAAGATCACGCCGGCCCAGCGCGCCAGCAGCCGGTGTGCCCATTCCCACCAGAAGATGCGCTTGAAGCCCGCCAGATCCATGTCCGCGTTCAATTCCTTGAACTGCGGAATCTGCTGGTATTTCAGGAACTCCTCCTGCCACTCCGCCTCGCCGAGCGGCGGGATCACGCCGTGGATAGGCTTCCACTCGGTGATCGACAGGCCGGACTCGGTGAGCCGCGTGGCGCCACCCACCACCACCACGGCAAAGATCACCACCAGCGCCACATAAAGCCAGCCACGCACCAGCGCGCGGTTGCGCAGCAGCCGGACCCGATCGGCTGCGGGATTGTCGGCGAGAGGAATTGCAGTCATCGGCGGACGATCCGGCCTCGATTTTTCGCGCGAGTGGTGGACCAGCAAGCCGCGTCATGCAAGCCGGGCCCACGCGACAAGCCGTCGCGTGCGGCTTTTGGTGCCTAGGACCAGTTGCGCCGGCTGCCTGGGCGGCCTATCCAGCGGAAGGGAAAACATATGCCGATCCGCCTCAAAAAACTCATCGGTGCGATCCTGCTGGTCGCCCTCGTCATCGTTTATGCGCTGGTCGCCACGATGATCGCCGTGGCGCAGCTTTCGGAATCCGGGCCGCTGGTGCATCTCGCTTTCTTCCTGTTCGGCGGACTGCTGTGGATTCTGCCCGCCATGGGCATCATCAAATGGATGATGCTGCCGCCGCGGCCCTGACGGACCAGAGCTATCCGACCTCCCCGATCTGTCATCCGGTCGCACCGCCTTTGGTGTGGAAATTCTTGCGTCGAGCATTCCTTCACCATTTGCGGTTAGGGTCTGGCGGTCGCGGAGGGTCGCGACGCGGAGCCGGTCTTGCCCCAACTTGAGCGCGAAGGATCGAAGGATGGCTGACGCCGTGGCCGCGGCGCAGGTTCCAGCCGGCGCCTCGCTCTCGGCGCCGCGCAGCAATGCGCATGAGATCGACATCCGCATTTCAGGTGCCTCCGTTGAAGCGTTCGCGCAGTACGGGAAGCTTGATTCCTGCGCAATTGGCACTCCGGCCCAATCCCTCGCATGGGTCAGCGCCTGGGTCGCCACGGCCGCACCCGATTGTGTCTTCGCCACAATCGTCGAAGCGGGAGACCCCGTCTTTTCGCTCGCTCTGGAAGTCGTCCGCAAAGGCCCCTGCCGCATCGCCCGTTTCATGGGCGGCACCCACGCCAACGGCAATTTCGCCCTCGCATTCCCGCGCTGGCTGGCTGGCGAAAAGTCAGCCGAGATCAATGCGCTGATGACGGCGATCGGCCGCGACCGGCCGGATATCGATGTGGTCGTGCTGGAGCGCCTGCTGCCGGAATGCAGCGGTTTCGCCAATCCCCTGCTCGCTCTACCATGCATCAACAGCCCGAACATCTCGCTGGCAGTCAATCTCGAAGGCGGCTTCACTAAACTGGTCGCGGGGCCGAGCGGCAAGCGCAAACGCAAGAAACACCGGACCCAGGCGCGCAAATACGAGTCGGCCGGCGGTTTTCGCCGCATCGAGGCAAATACGATTGACGAAGTCGACCGGCTGCTCGACGCCTTCTTCGCGATGAAGGCATCACGCTTCCGGAAGGCAGGCATCGTCAATGTCTTCGCCGAGGCGGAGGTGCAAAACTTCTTCCGAAAACTATTCGGCGATGCGCTTCCCCGCACGCCAAAACCTTTCGCCCTGCATGGGCTGGAGGTCGGCGGAAAACTGCGCGCAGTAACCGGGGCGAGCCTGTCCGGCCAAAGGCTGATCTGCGAATTCGGCTCCATCGCGGACGACGAGATGATGGTCGCCAGCCCCGGAGAATACCTGTTCTTCGAAAACATCAGGGAAGCCTGCGAACAGGGTCTTGCCGTTTACGATTTCAGCGTCGGCGACGAACTCTACAAGCGACTGTGGTGCGACATCGAGATCCGACATTTCGACGTGCTTGCTCCACTGACGGTCAAGGGCCGGATGACTGCCGGCTCGATGCGGCTGACCGCCGGGTTCAAGACGTTCGTCAAGAACAATCCGACCGTCTGGCGGCTTACCAAGCTGCTGCGCAGGCGAACCATCGGCAGGAAACCCGCCCCACCCGATTCCGACGAGGATTGATCCTCAGGCGGCCGTGCGGTCCGGCTCGGGCGGATTGACGTAATCGGCCGGCGTGACCAGCGTCAGCCCCTCATAGCCACTGGCCGCGAGGTCGTCGCGCGCCGCCAGAACGTCTTCGGCCGGCTCGATGACGCTCACCAGAACCTCGGTTCCTTCCGAGACCAGCCGGCGGATGCTTTCCGCGCCGGCCGGGCCGCATTCGACGATCACCACGTCGTAGGCGGCGGAGAGCGTGTCCATGATCGCCGGCAGCCGCTCCACCGAACGCATGGCCTTGCGCTGATCGGCTGTGCCGACGGGAATGACGTGGCAGTCGGAATAAAGGTCGGAATGGATGACGTCGATGAACTTCGCCTCGCCGGCCAGGAGATCGGTGATGCCGGGAAGTTCTTCTTCGCCCAGCATGGGCCGCGACGCCGCGCCCATCGCGGTCAAATCGACAAGGAGCACACGCAGTCCCGCATCCGCCACGCCGCGCGCCACCATGACCGCGCTCGCCGCCGCCTCGTCGCCTTCCGGCGAAACGAACAGAGCACGCGAGGCGCCGCCGGCAATCAGCATCTCGGCGGCTTCCTGCGCCGAGACCTGGCCATGGCTCTGCCCGCCGTCGATCTCGCCGCCCTCTGACCCGGCGACCGGCGCCTCGACCGGCATGGGCTCCGGCATACGGATCTGTTCGACGGGTTCGAAATAGGCGCCCTCCGCGGGCCGCATGGCGCGGCCGGAGAACAGTTCGCGTAGCAGGATGCCAATGCTCATCAGCAACAACGAAGCCGCGAAAGCCGCGCCGACGATCGGCACGACCTTCGGGAAATACGGATCGACGGGCGTGACGGCGCGCGAGAAGATGCGCGCATCGGCTGGCAGATAGTCGCCGTCACGGCGCGAGGCCGCCTCGCGGTAGCGTGTCAGGTAGGATTCCAGCAGTTCGCGCTGCGCGGCGGCCTCGCGTTCCAGCGCCCGCAACTCGACCTCCTTCTCGCCGACGCGCGACGATTCGGCCTTGAGCCGATTGAGCTCGGCAACCAGTTGGCCTTCGCGCAGCCGCGCCGATTCGGCCGTGCTTGACAGGCTCTGCAGGATCTTCTGCGCCTCGGCTTCGACCTGGCGGTCCAGATCGGCCAGTTGCGAACGCAGCGCCCGGATGCGCGGGTGGTTGTCGAGCAGCGTGGTCGAGAGGTCGGCGATGTCGGCCCGCAATTGCACCTGGCGCTCGCGCAGCCGCTGGATCAGGTTCGATGACACCACGTCCGGAAAGGCGTCGAGCGAGCCGTTGCGCAGGGCCAGCCGCACGCTCTCGGCATTGGCCTCCGCGGCCGCGCGGTTGGCGCGCGTGCGCGAGAGCTCCGTCGAGAGTTCGGCGAGTTGCTGGGTGGCGAGCGCGGCGTTGTTCTGGCCGATCAAGAGATCCGACTGCGAGCGATACGCCGCAACCCGCGCCTCGGCTTCCTTCACACGCGCCGTGAGCGCCTGGATTTCCGGCTCCAGCCATTCGGTCGCGGCGGTGTTGGACTGGAGTTTTGCCTCGCGGCTGAACTGCAGATAGGCGTCGGCGATGGCGTTCGGAACGGCAGCCGCGAGTTTCGGATCCTCCGAGGAAAACTCGATGGCGATGACGCGCGAATTCTCGACCCGGTAGACCTTGAGTTTTTCACGGAAGGCTTCCAGCACCCGCTCTTCGGCGGGAATCTCGCCGGGGTCGCTCTTCAGGCCGGCGAGAACCAGCAGCCGCGTGAAAACCGACTGCCCCGCGGCCGCGTCGAATTCCGGCAGGCTGGCGAGGTTGAGCTTCTTGGCGACCTGAGCCAGCAGATCGGTCGAGGTGATCACCTCGACCTGGCTGAGCACGCCCTCCTGGTCGAGCAGCGGCCCGCCGCCGGCATCCTGGCCGCTCGGGCGCGTGAACACCGATTCGCGCGTCTCGATGAGCAGCCGCGTCTCGGCCTTGTAATAAGGCGTGGCGAGGGAGGCGAGGACGAATGCCACGGCCGAAACCACGATGGCGACCAGCAGAATGATCTTCCAGGCCTTCGCCATGCTGGCGAAGAGCTTTCCGAGGTCGACATCGACATCCCTGGCGCTCGAATTCACGGCTGACATACGTCCAACTCCGGCTGCCCGTCAGATGCGACCGTAAAGAACTATGGTAACTCACGCGTTAAGATATGGTCTACACGGCGCATTGGCCACCGGCCCGCCCCGCCCACGGCGAGGCCAAAAATGCTCGCCTGACGGAGTCGTCACGGGGCACCTTTACGCCGTGTTAACCCTAACCATTCGATAACGGCGGACATCCGAATGCGCCTGAAAGTTAAGGCGCTGACCGAGGGCAGTTCGTGGCCATGAAGACCTTCATCTTACCCGTGCTGGCCCTGGCCTTGGCCGTCGGCGGCTGCTCGGGTTACCGGCCGACGCCGTCGGCCTTCCATGCGGTATTGAACGAGCCTTACCGGCTCGGCGCCGGCGACCGCGTCCGCGTCACCGTCTTCGAGCAGGACAGCCTGACCAACACCTACAGCGTCAACTCCGCCGGCTTCATCGCCTTCCCGCTGGTCGGCTCGGTCCCGGCGCGCGGTAGCTCCGTGCAGGAACTGGAAGCGGCGCTCGCCGCCAAACTGCGCGAGGGCTTCCTGCGCGACCCCGACGTCTCCGTGGAAGTCGACCAGTACCGCCCCGTCTTCGTCATGGGCGAAGTGGGCGCGGCCGGACAATATTCCTACGTCCCCGGCCTTACCGTCCAGAAGGCTGTGGCCATGGCCGGCGGCTTCACGCCACGCGCCAATCAAGGTAGCGTCGACATCACCCGCGACATCAATGGAAAAGTCATGACCGGACGTGTCCTCACCTCGGATCCGCTGATGCCGGGCGACACCGTCTACGTACGCGAACGCCTGTTCTGACCGGGCGACGCGGCGCCCGTGGCTCCTCCCCTCCGGATCGTCCACTGCTTCCGGTCGCCGGTCGGCGGAATCTTCCGCCATGTCCGCGATCTGACCGAGGCGCAGGTCGCCGCTGGGCACAAGGTGGGCATCGTCTGCGATTCCAACACAGGCGGGGAATTCGAGGAAAAACTGTTCGCCGGCATGATGGACCAGTTGGCGCTGGGCATCCACCGAACGCCGATACAGCGGCACATCGGCCCCGGCGACATCGCCGCGGCCTGGAGAACATTTAGGATCATCAAGGAATTGCAGCCGAACGTGATACATGGGCATGGCGCCAAGGGTGGCGTCTACGCCCGTCTGTTCGGCTCACTGTTGCGGGTTTCCAGGTCTCGCGTAGCCCGCCTCTATTCACCGCATGGCGGAAGCCTGCACTATGACGAGAACACGACGACGGGGAAGGTGTTTTTCCTGCTGGAGCGGCTGATGAGCCGCTTCACCGACCATCTGCTGTTCGTCTCGGAGTATGAGCGGCGCGCCTATCGCCGCAAGGTCGGCGAACCGCCGATCCCCAATACCCTGGTCCATAACGGGTTGCGCGCCGCCGAGTTCGCACCGGTCGCACCGGTCGCCGGCGCCGCCGATTTCCTCTACATCGGCATGATGCGCGACCTCAAAGGTCCCGACCTCTTCATCGATGCGCTGGCCCAGGTGGAGATGCGCACCGGGCGGACGGTGACGGCCGAGATGGTGGGCGCGGGCGACGATCTGCCGAAATATTACGAGCAGGTGGCGCGGCTGGGGCTTTCGGAGCGTGTCCGCTTCCATCCCCCGATGCCGGCCCGCGAGGCATTCGCGCTTGCCCGCACCATCGTCGTGCCGTCGCGCGCCGAGGCGATGCCGTATGTCGTCCTGGAGGCGCTCGCCGCCGGCATGCCCATGGTGGCGACGGGGGTCGGCGGCATTCCGGAAATATTCGGTGCCGATTCGCCTGCGCTCGTCACCCCGGATGCGGCGGAACTCGCAGGCAAGATGGTGCAGGCGCTCACCGAACCCGACTTATTCGCGGCGTCGATGCCATCCAGCGACGAGTTGCGCGCCCGCTTCGGCGCCGACGTGATGGCGGCACGCATCGAGCAGGCCTATCGCGAGACGCTTGCCGCATAGCTCAGTCGCACGATCGTCATTGCCAACGGCGCCGCACTTCCTCAAACTGTCCCCGTAACTTCAAGGGATTATTAGGTCGCGGCCGCTAAGGTCGGGCAATTCCTCGCGGACAATTCAATGGCAAAGATCGATCCAGCCGAGCGCTTCTCGCCGGACGCCGTACGTAAGGCTGAAGGCGGTGAAAAGAAGCCGGGACCCGTAAAACTCGGCAAGATCGCGCAGCAGGTCGCCGCCCAGTACCGGCGCGATACCATGTCGCCTGTGATGGTTGCCGGCGTCCTGCGGCTGGTCGAATTCGCAATCCTCTTCGTCTCAGGCATGGCTCTCTTTGCCTACTATGTCGGCCTGTCGACGCATCTCTACTGGCACTATCCGGTGATCATCGCCTGCGTATCGCTGGCGACCGTCATCGGCCTGGAGTTCTTCGATTGCTATCAGGTGCCGGCGCTGATGCGGCCTACGAAATATGTGGGCCGCATCGCTCTTGTGTGGGCCGGCGCCTTCGCCATCGTCGCGATTGCCGGCTTCGTGTTCAAGATTTCCGAGGATTTCTCGCGCCTGCTCTTCGGGCTCTGGTTCGTCGTTGGCCTCGGCCTGTTGCTTGCGGTGCGGATGGTCATGGCGAGGATGATCCGGCGATGGGCGCGCAACGGGCGCATGGAGCGCCGCGCGGTGATCGTCGGCGGCGGCAACGCGGCCGAGGGCCTGATCCGCTCGATCGAGCAGCAGCCCTACAACGACATCCGCATCTGCGGCATCTTCGACGACCGCGACGACAAGCGCTCGCCGCCGATCGTCGCCGGCTATCCGAAGCTCGGCAACATCGCCGAACTGATCGAGTTCGCGCGCATCGCCCGCATCGACATGCTGATCGTGTCGCTGCCGCTCACGGCGGAAAGCCGGGTGCTGTCATTGCTGAAGAAGCTGTGGGTGCTGCCGGTCGACATCCGCCTGTCCGCCCACAACAACCAGTTGCAGTTCCGGCCGCGCTCCTATTCCTTCATCGGCTCGGTGCCGCTGCTCGACATATTCGACAAGCCGATCAACGATTGGGACTCGGTCGCCAAGCGCGCATTCGACATCATCTTCTCGATCGTCGGCATCATCGTCTTCTCACCGATCATGCTCTTGACGGCCATCGCCATAAAACTCGACAGCAGGGGTCCGGTGTTCTTCAAGCAGAAGCGCCACGGCTTCAACAACGAGGAGGTCGAGGTCTACAAGTTCCGCTCGATGTATGTCGAGCAGTCCGACCCGACGGCCAAGAAGACCGTGACCAAGAACGATCCGCGCGTCACGCGCGTCGGGCGTTTCATCCGGAAAACCTCGATCGACGAGCTGCCGCAGTTCTTCAACGCGCTGTTCGGCAGCCTGTCCCTGGTCGGCCCGCGCCCGCACGCGGTGGCCGCGCAGTCGCATAATCTGCTCTATACCGAAGTCGTCGATGGTTACTTTGCCCGCCACCGCGTAAAGCCCGGCGTCACCGGCTGGGCACAGATCAATGGCTGGCGCGGCGAGATGGACACCGACGAAAAGATCAAGATGCGCACCGAATATGACCTCTTTTACATCGAGAACTGGTCGCTCTGGCTCGATCTGAAGATCCTCGTGCTGACGCCCATCCGCCTGCTCAACACGGAAAACGCCTATTGAGCACGGTCGTCCAGCCCGTCTCCGCGGGCGCGGTCAATGCCAAGCTGGTCCAGCTCATCTCGGCCGGCGCGGTGGCGCTCGGCATCCTTTTGTCCGGTTTCGTCATCAACGAGCCGGCGCCCTACGAAATCTACATGGCCGGCCTGATCGCGGTGTGGGCGCTGTTCGGCCTGCGCATCTCGCGCACCGTCGCGCCGCTGCTGGTGCTGCTGGTCGTCTTCAACATCGGCGGCATGATCTCGATGACGCAGATGGACGATCTGGCGTCGACGCCGCTGTACATCGCCGTCTCGCTGTTCCTGGCCTTCACCGCGGTGTTCTTTGCCTCGGTCACCGAAGCGCAGCCGGGGCTTTACCGGGTGATCTTCGTGTCCTACGTGATCGCCGCCGTCGGCACGTCGATCCTCGGCGTGCTCGGCTATTTCGGCGCCTTCCCCGGCGCTGAAATCTTCACCAAATACGAGCGCGCGGCCGGCGCCTTCCAGGACCCGAACGTGTTCGGCCCCTTCCTGACGCTACCCGGCATCTGGCTGCTGCACCGGCTGATGACCGGCAGCGTCGCAAAGATGCCGCTGCTTGCCCTGCCGCTGCTGATCATCGTCGCCGGCATCTTCTTCTCCTTCTCGCGCGGCGCGTGGGGCCTGTTCGCGGTCTCCGCGATCCTGCTGGTGACCGGGCTTTTCCTGCAGAGCAGCAACGGACTGTTCCGGCTGCGCATCGTCGTCATGACCATCGGCGTCATCGCATTGCTGATCCTGGCGCTGCTGATCGTCCTGCAGATCCCGACCGTGTCGGAACTGTTCACCACGCGCGCGCAGCTCGTCCAGGACTATGATTCGGCGCGCCTCGGCCGCTTCGCCCGGCACCTCCTGGGTTTCGAGATGGCGATGGAGCATCCGCTCGGCATCGGACCGCTGGCCTTCGGCCTCATCTATGGCGAGGACACGCACGACATCTGGCTGAAGGCGCTGCTCGATTATGGCTGGCTGGGCTTTGCCTCCTACCTGATCCTGATCGTCTGGACGCTTGCCGGCGGTTTTCGCATCCTCTTCCGCGACCGGCCATGGCAGCCCTATCTGCTCTGCGCCTATGTCACGCTGATCGGCCATATCGGGCTGGGCACCGTGATCGACACGGACCACTGGCGGCACTTCTACCTTCTGCTCGGCCTGATCTGGGGTGCGATGGCGCTTGAGGCGCGGCACCAATATGCGCTTGCTGCGCGGCGGCCCTATTTGATGAAATAGGCACCCGCGTATTTCTGCAATTGCGCCTTGTGCATCAGCGAGCGGTCGCCGCCGCCGTCGAACATGAAATTCTGCTTTCCGCCCGGCACCGACGTCGTCGTCAGATGGTCCGGCCCGATCGGCGAGGCATGGCCGGACTCATGCAGCATCGTCACTGAATCGCTGGTCGGCCCCACCATGCACCAGGGCAGCCAGGGACCGGCATCAACCGTCAGCCCGTTGGCCGGAAACTTGAAATTGCAGAAGATCACCGGCAGCCGCTGCTTGCGCGGTTCCACCGCCTGGTCGTCGAATTTGGCAGCGCAGCGGTTGCGCAATTCGTTGTAGCCGTCCGGATGCAGAAGCCCGTCCTCCTTCACCGGAACTTTTACTGCGAACTGATCGGTCATTTCGCCGTTCGCGGGGATCAGGCTGAGCTTCATGCCGTGCTCGGCCAGCATCTTGCGCATCGTCGTGATGCAATCCTTGTGAATGGCGCCGAAATAATTGTCGCCCCAGAACAGCGTAAGCCGCACCTCGAGCCCGCCCGGCACGATGTAGTCCGTTTCCCAGCCCGAGCTTCCCATGGTGTCCTCCCAAGCGCCGTCGGGCGACAGGACCCGCAGCGCGTGCCCGATGCTACAACGAAGCGGGCCTGGACGAAATGGCAGGAAATCCGGCTCGTCCGGGACGCAAAGGGTTCGCTGCGAGCGCCGTTGTCAGCATCCGTCAGGATTATTTTTCCGAAACCTTTCCCCACCCTTCGCAACCTCGCCGATAATCCTCGCCGCCCGTGTCGGAAAGGAACGGCTGTGTTGGCGATGGACTGGAATGCGGCGATCGACAAGAACCGGGAAGCGCTGAAGCGCATCCTCGCCATGCTCGTCGCCATGGCCGGGCTGAGCGGCGGTGTCAAGCTTGGCGCTGAGGCCGGAATGGCTGCCGGTGCCGGGCATGGCGCCGGGGAGCTTGGCGCCGGTGAGCCTGGCGCCGGTGAGCCTGGCGCTGGGGGACAGTTTTTTTTCTTTCCGCGGAAGGGCGCTGCCGCTTCAAGGCGGGCGCGGGCGGAAAAAAACAAACTGTCCCCGGCACTGACCCTCCCTCGCCGCCTCCACCGCGCCGTTCTCAGACTGCTGCGTCCGGCAGAGGCAGCGGCTCGACGCCTGATCATCGTGGCGGCGCGGGGCCTTATAATAACCTTGCCGCCACTGCGTCCGCGAACACCGAAACCGAAAAACCCGGAACCGCTGCTGCGCGGCTTCGGCATCGCCGTCACCCTGTCGCGCGATGATCTCAGGCGTGCCGCAGCCGCCAGGCGCGCAGCGGAAATCCGTGCCGCCCGCCCGAAACGGCTCAGCCTGCCGCTGCTCGATCCGCTGCGAGACCCGTTCCGCGTCCAGCGCCGCTACCAGCCCGCGCACACCGTGCCGCGCATTCTGTTTCCCGGCGTCGCCGATCCATCTTCCTTCCCACGACCGCCATCGCCTCGCGATCCTATAAACGCGGCGCGTCTGGCGCTTCGCCTGCAAGCGCTGGCTGCCGCGCTGGACGACCTGCCGGGCCAGGCAAGACGTTTTGCCCGCTGGAAGGCGCGGCGCGACGCGGCCCTCGCGCGAGACAGGGACGCAGGCAAAGCAGGTACACAAACCGCAAGCCGTGGCGCGGCCAGTTCGTACAGCAAAGGTCGCCGCGCGAATTGGATCCGCCTCAGTCCGCTGAAACCCGGCCGGCCTCCGGGCTGGAGCCGAAAGCCCACCCATGACGTCCACGAGGTCTTGGACGTGGTCCATGGGCTCGCCATGTGGGCGCTGGAGCCTGCCGACACGTCATGACCGGCGTCATTCCGGACAATGCAAACGCAGGCATCGACGGCCGGCGCGGATTTTTCGCGGTCTGGCGACGATCCCTGCTGTCCGCGAGGACGGCCGCATGTTGGCCGGCCCCTGCCCCCCTAGATATACCTCTGCATGAAGCGCACGCCGGCCTTGTCGGCATATTTCCTCACCAGTTCGGCGCTCTGGAGGATTCTTCCATCCTTCGAGGAAGCCGACAGTTTGACCTTGTGCTCCTCCGCCGCCGCCCGCAGCCCGAACAGGCAGTTGGAATACTCCATCTGTGCGACCAGGCGGGGCCTGGAGATCGGGTGGGAGCCTTTGTGAAGGGTACTCGTGTCGACCAGGAAAACCGTTCCGGCCGGCCCGGTTATCTTGACTTCGCGCGACAGCAGGCCCGCCTTGTCGAGCTCCTTGTCGCTGTAACGGCGGGCTTCCCAGAAACCGCCTGGCCGCTTGCGATGGGTGGCCGGAATAAGAGTGTGCGGCCCGGACTCCATGTCGACATCCGTCAGATAGATGAAGAGTTTTACGAAGGAGAGCCGATCCATATCGTGGTGATAAAGTTGCGCGATCTTGGAATAATCGGCACGGCTGGCGAGTTTCACCGTCGAATTGAGAAAAGCCACCGGCACATCGAAGATCGGCGGAACACCGAGATAGGAATGGGCGATCGACGTGAAGATCGGATCGCTGGCGAGAAGATACATTTCCTCGAACGTCATCAGCCAGGCCGATTTCGACTTGAGCTGCGGCGGCGCGCCCTCGTCGGCCCGCATGGCGGCTGCAAAACCGTCGCCGTACTGTTTTTCCAGACCGGCCGAGAGCTTCGCCTTCAGCCGTTCGATGACATCGGGCGGTGCCAGGAACGGCGCCTTCCAATAGGCATTCTTCTGGAGCGCGGCGACCGCGTCTTTGACAAGGCTGTCGGCATCCGGAACCTGGAAGATGGTCTGGGAGAGATCATAGCTGCGCGACGGCACATGCTTGCGGAGCAGGCCCCCGATCAAGGCATTGCTGCGGCCGCGCGTGACCGAAAAGCCGGTCCGCATTTGCACATACATGTCGTAAGTCGAGTTCCGGTTCTTGACGAAGGTTTGAAAATCTCCGGCGATATCGCGCAGAATCGACGTATTGGGGCGCTCCCGGTTCAAAAGCTGCCGAAGAATCCAGGTTGGCCGAACGGATTTCGCGGTTTCGGAAAATTCCTTCGCCACGGCGGCTTCCGCAAGAAAGGCATTGTCCCGTTCCGCAATCAAGGCACGATCGTCTTGAGCCATTCCGCAACCTTTGTCGATATTCCCGTCCTGGCATCCCCGAATGTTCCATCCGCATGATGGATATCCGATGACACGACAGCCATTCCGCCGCTCTGTATTGCAATTCCAGCAATGTCGATAGGGAAAGAACAATACGCTGGAGAAAAGGCACCGTATCGTTGTTTGGTCGGAGTGGCGGGATTCGAACCCACGACCCCTTGACCCCCAGTCAAGTGCGCTACCGGGCTGCGCTACACTCCGGACCGCGCAAAGCCCTATAGTCTCACGGGTTCGGGCGCAAGCCCGAAAAGTGCCGACGATATGGAAAGGAAACATAACGGCACGGCAGAGGCATCGGTGGAAACAGGAGCACCCGGGGAGATACCCACGATTTTGTCCCCCAACCCCCACGTTCCGTGCAAGACTACGGCTCTGGTGCCACGGGAACCCGGCGCCCATCTTCGCCGTTCCGAGGCCAGCAAAGGAGAGAGCGCTTATGACGCAGGTGATCTATCGCGTGGTGGAGCATGACGGGGGCTGGGCCTACAAGGTCGGCGATGTTTTCTCGGAGACGTTTCCCACGCACGCGGATGCGCTGGCCGCTGCTCGCATCGCCGCTTCCGAGCAGCAGCTCGGCGGCAAGACCGAAGGCATCGAGTTTCAGGATGCCGAGGGTAAATGGCATGAGGAAGTCGCCAGCGGCGGAGACCGGCCCAGCACCGATGTAGAGGACGAAGGCAGATAGCCGGCGGTTTCGTCAGCCTGGCTCTCGGATGGACGGCCGCCAATGTGTAGCGACGTTACCGCACCTGATCGAGCAGGCGCTTGCATTCAAGCAGGTCGAACAGAGCTTCCTGAAGAAGCGCGCGGTTGTCGCGCGACAATTTTCCGGAATCGGAGGACACCGGCCCCTCCTCTTCCGCCTTGCCCAGGCCGAAGAAACGCCGGCTGGGTTTCGCCTTCGGCTCTCCAACCAGGAGTTCGTCTTCGCCGCGCGGCTGAGCGGCTGGCGTGAGCGGGATCAATGCCGCCTGCTTGCGCTGGGCAATCGCCTCGATCGCCGCCATGTCGCCATTGCCGACCGAAACGAGGAACTGGTTGCCGTTCTCGCGCAGCAGCTTCTGGACGCCCTTGATGGTGTAGCCCTGATCGTAGAGCATATGCCTTATGCCCTTGATCAGGTCGACGTCCTGCGGCCGATAGTAACGCCGACCGCCGCCGCGCTTCATCGGTTTGATCTGGTTGAAACGTGTCTCCCAGAACCGCAGCACATGCTGCGGGAGGTCGAGATCCTCGGCCACCTCGGAGATCGTGCGGAATGCGTCGGCGCTCTTTTCCATGGTCACCATCCGGTCTGCCGCGGGAACGGCCTTCCGGAGCGCATCGGCGGCGTCCGGCTGGCCGAACCGATTCGCGATTCATTTCAGTCCTTTGTGGACGGGATTTCAAGACCCGCAGGAATCGCGCAGCCAGCCTTCAACCGGCATTGGGCCGACGGACTACTTTCCGGCCTTGGACTTCAACTGATGGGACCGCAGGATGCGGTTCTTCAAGACGTTCGACGCCTTGAAGGTCATGACGCGCCGGGGAAGGATCGGAACCTCCTCGCCGGTCTTGGGATTGCGGCCGATGCGCTCGTTCTTGCCCCGCACATGGAACGTCGCGAACGACGATAGCTTCACCGTCTCGCCGCGCACGATCGCCTCGCAAATCTCGTCCAGCACGGTCTCCACCAGCTCGGCGGACTCCGTGCGGGACAGCCCTACCTTCCGGTAGACGGCCTCAGACAGATCGGCGCGCGTAAGTGTCTTTCCCGCCATGACTTTCCGGCCTCCTCCATCCGCCATCTTCGGAGCCGGTGGACGTTAGGAAATTGCCTAGATGAGGTCAAGAACCGAACCGGCCGGTTCGCGCAAATGAATCAAACCGGTTTAATCATTTGCGGGCCTTTCGGTACTGAATCCGGATTCAAGCGCCGACGCGATCCGCGCGGTCGCACCCGCCGGCCCCGCGTCGCCACTCGACCGAATGGAAAGCTACCAGCGGACCAGCACGGCGCCCCAGGTGAAGCCGCCGCCCATCGCCTCCAGCATCACCAGATCGCCCTTGCGGATACGGCCGTCCTTGACGGCGACGTCGAGCGCGAGCGGCACGGAGGCGGCTGAGGTGTTGCCGTGCAGGTCGACCGTGGTGACGACCTTCTCCTCGGCGATGCCGAGCTTCTTCGCCGACGCGTCGATGATGCGCTTGTTGGCCTGGTGCGGCACGAACCAGGTCAGGTCGTCCGCGGTGATGCCGGCCTGCGCGAACGTCGCCTCGATCACGTCGGTAATCATGCCGGCGGCATGCTTGAAGACCTCCCTGCCCTCCATACGCAGATGGCCCACCGTTCCCGTCGTCGACGGGCCGCCATCGACGTAGAGCTTGTCCTTGTGGGTGCCGTCGGAGCGCAGGCTTGCCGCCAGCACGCCGCGGTCGGCGACGCTGCCCTCGCCTTCATGGGCTTCCAGCACCAGCGCGCCGGCGCCGTCGCCGAACAGCACGCAGGTCGAGCGGTCGTTCCAGTCGAGGATGCGGGAAAAGGTTTCGGCGCCGATCACCAGAGCGCGCTTCGCCAGTCCGTTGCGGATATGGCCGTCGGCGGTGGCGACCGCGTAGACGAAGCCGCTGCACACAGCCTGCAGATCGAAGGCGAAGCCATGGCGCATGCCGAGGCGATGCTGGACCTCCACCGCCGTCGCCGGAAAGGTATTGTTCGGGGTCGACGTGGCGAGCACGATCAGGTCGATGTCGTCCGGCGTCAAGCCGCCGTCGGCAAGGGCGGCGCGCGCCGCCGCCTCGCCCAGCGAGGCCGTCGTCTCGTCGGCGGCGGCGATATGACGCTGTCGAATACCCGTGCGCTGCACGATCCATTCATCGGACGTGTCGAGCGTCGCAGCGAATTCGCTGTTCTTCATGATACGGCGCGGGAGTGCGGAACCGACCCCGCGCACGACGGATCTGATCATATGGTGTCCTGTTACCTGGTCTCTTCCGGTGCAGGCACCGGCGCACGGGGCGCCGACTGCGGATGCCGCGCATGGAAGAGATCGAGATCCGCCTCGATCCGGTCGAGCAGCCGATTGCGGATCATGTCGTATGCCAGTTCGATCGCCGAAGCAAAACCCTCGTCGTCTGCGCCGCCGTGGCTCTTCACGACGATGCCGTTGAGACCGAGGAACACGCCGCCATTGGCCTTGCGCACGTCCATCTTTTCGCGCAGCCGGTCGAACGCGCCCTTGGCGAAGAAATAGCCGATCTTCGCCATCAGCGTCCGGCTCATGGCCGCGCGCAGATAACCTGAGATCTGCCGGGCGGTTCCTTCCGCTGTCTTCAGCGCGATGTTGCCTGAGAAGCCCTCGGTGACCACGACATCGACAGTGCCCTTGCCGATGTCGTCGCCCTCGACGAAACCGTGATACTGCATCGACGCGAGGTTGGCATCGCGCAGCAGCCGGCCTGCCTCCTTGACCTCTTCCTGGCCCTTGATCTCCTCGACGCCGACATTGAGCAGCCCGACGCTCGGACGCTCGATGCCGAATACGGCGCGCGCCATCGCCGCGCCGAGAATGCCGAAATCGATCAGCTGGTGCGAATCGGCGCCGATGGTCGCACCGACATCGAGCACGACGCTCTCGCCGCGCAAGGTCGGCCAGATCGCAGCGATGGCCGGCCGCTCGATGGTCGCCATGGTGCGCAGGCAGAATTTCGACATGGCCATCAGAGCGCCGGTGTTGCCGGCCGAAACGCAGGCATCCGAATCGCCGCTCTTCACCGCCTCGATCGCCCGCCACATGGATGACTTCCAGCGGCCGTGGCGCAGTGCCTGGCTGGGCTTGTCGTCCATGCGAACGGCGACATCGCAATGAATAAACTGGGTGACGGCGGCGAGCGCCGGAAAATTATCGAGTTCGGGACGCACCACGTCCGTGCGGCCATAGACCAGGAAATTCACGTCGGGCCGCCGCTTGGCGACCTTCGCGAGGGCCGGAATGACCACCGATGGCCCGTGGTCGCCGCCCATGGCATCGATGGAAATCCTGATCACGCGGCGTTCATCTCGCTTTCGTGGCACATCGCCCGGCAATTCATCGGGCCGGATGCCGTGGGAAAATAGCGGTTTTGCGCCGTCATACAACGGAATTCGGGAACGGCAATCCGCGAATTCAGGAATCAGGAAAGAGTTTCCTGAGCTTTTTCTGCAACTCGCCCTCCTCCAGCCCGCGCTCGGCATCGGGTTCCGGCAATGCGGCGGGGAGGCCTTGTTTGCGCGGATAGGGGTCGATGCCGAGGCCGAAAAACTCCTCGGCAAGCGCGCCGACATCGATGCGGTCACCGGAAAAGGTCTCGGGACTGTCCGGGCCATCCACGTCGATGAGGATTTCACCGCCGAGGCCGAACGATTCGCGGCCGAGCTTCGAATCCTCGGGCAGGAACACGGCCGACACCTCCTCATCGACCTTGCCGTCAACCGGGTCGAGCGTCACCACACAGGACTGGACGATATCGGCCTCCACACGGCCCCTGACCTGGACGCCGTTGCGCTTCCACGATGTGACGACAAGATCGGCGCGAAGCCGTTCCACCGAAACCAGTCCGTGGATTTTTGCGAGCGCCTCGCGCTGCGCCGCTGTCGCCTCGATCACCACCGGCATGCCTCTCTTGGGCAGGCGCGCGACATTGACCTCGAAGCTGATCGGGCTCTTTTCGACCGGATGTTTCATGGGATCAACGGATAGCGGTGGCCAGAGGGCTGGGGAATTCAAGCGTTCCGGCGCATATGGACCGCACGTCCTGGCTGGCAAGCAGATCGTGCACGGCAAACGCGTAGTCGGCCAGATCGGCCGCATGGGTCCATCCGACTGCATCCGGCCGTATGTTGCGAGCCAGCGCCGCGGCCAGTTCTCCACGGTTGCCGGCATCGAGCGCCGCCTCGTAGGAAGCGGTCCGGCCGTAGAACATGCGGGCGAGTTTTTTCATCCGCTTCGGCACGCCCATATCGCCGATGCCGAGTTCGCGCAGCGAATGCTCCACCTCGGTGAAGAAGTCATCGATCAGTTCCTGCGCGATCTCGCGCGCCACGCCGGTCTCGCCGCGCAAGCGGTGCTGGAACAGGAACATATGCAGGGCGATCATCTCGAATCGGCCGAGCGGTGTATCGGGCACATCCCATTCGGAAAAAAATGTCTCGCGCCGCGCCGCCGCCACGATTTTCTCATAGAGCGCGCTGACGATCTGGCGGTTGCGGGCGCGTTCGCCACCGAACAGCCGTTGGAACATGTTCACTACTCCCCGGCACGCGCTTTGGCGGCTGGTATTGTTTGCATCGTCGCCCAAGCTGGTTTACCGCATCTGCGGGGCCGCGCAAGGCGCAGCCGGGAGGTGCGGCCAGGATGGAGTTGTCGTTGACGCGGATGGAATTCAAGAGGGGGCCGACATTGCGCCATATCGGAATTGCAGGCCTGCTTGGTGCCACCGCGGTTCTCTCGGCCTGCAACACGAAATCGACCCTGGGCAATCTTTCTCCCGGCGAGACCCTGACGCAGGGCTACGTCATCGACCAACAGCAGATCGATTCGGTTCCTGTCGGCTCCAGCCGCGAACAGGTGCTGCTGGCACTCGGCAGCCCGTCGACGACGGCTACCTTCGACAACGAGGTCTTCTATTATATCTCGCAGAAGCGTTACCGGGCGGCAGCCTTCGCCAAGCCGAAGCTGATCGAGCAGCGTATCCTCGCGGTGTATTTCGGCGACGACGGCCGCGTCACGAACATAGCCAACTACGGCATGCAGGACGGCAAGGTTTTCGACTTCATCTCGCGCACCACGCCGACCGCCGGCAAGGACCAGAACTTCATCGGTCAGATCCTGGCGGGCGCAACGGGCATGCCACAATCGCTGCCCGGCCAGAACCCGGCGGGTCCATAAGCCGCCTCGTAAGCATCTGACCGCCGGAAACGGCGCTCAGCGAACTCTGCAAATCAAAAGACCCGCGGGATCGCTCCCGCGGGTCTTTTGATTCTAGCTTTTGATTCTAGCTTTGACAGCCGCCGGGATCAGCCGTGCGCGAGCACGGCCAACAGCAGCAGCGCCACAATGTTGGTGATCTTGATCGCCGGGTTCACGGCCGGGCCGGCAGTATCCTTGTAGGGATCGCCAACGGTGTCGCCGGTCACCGATGCCTTGTGCGCGTCCGAGCCCTTGAGGTGTCTCGTCCCGTCCTTGTCTACGAAACCGTCCTCGAACGACTTCTTGGCGTTGTCCCAGGCGCCGCCACCGGAGGTCATGGAGATCGCCACGAACAGGCCGTTGACGATGACGCCGAGCAGCGAAGCGCCGAGTGCCGCAAAGGCCGAAGCCTTGGAGCCGGAGATCAGCAGCACGCCGAAATAGACGACGAGCGGCGCCAGCACCGGCAGCAGCGACGGGATGATCATTTCCTTGATCGCCGCCTTGGTCAGCAGGTCGACGGCGCGGGCGTAGTTGGGTTTCGAGGTGCCCTTCATGATGCCCGGGTCCTCGCGGAACTGCCTGCGCACTTCTTCCACGATCGAACCCGCCGCGCGGCCGACGGCCGTCATGGCGATACCGCCGAACAGGTAGGGGATCAGGCCACCGAAGATCAGGCCCGCGACAACGTAGGGGTTCGACAGGTCGAAGGAGACCGCACCGATATCCTTGAAGTACGGGTAGAGCGTCGAGCCCGCCTCGTTCGCTTTGGCGGCGAAGAACTGCAGGTCGTAACTGTAGGCCGCGAACAGCACCAGCGCGCCGAGACCGGCCGAGCCGATCGCGTAGCCCTTGGTGACCGCCTTGGTGGTGTTGCCGACCGCGTCGAGCGCGTCGGTGGACTGGCGCACTTCCTTGGGCAGGCCGGACATTTCGGCGATGCCGCCGGCATTGTCGGTGACCGGGCCGAAGGCGTCGAGCGCGACGATCATGCCGGCAAGGCCGAGCATGGTGGTCACCGCGATCGCCGTGCCGAACAGGCCGGCGAGTTGGAAGGTGGCGATGATGCCGCCGACGATGACGATGGCCGGCAGCGCCGTCGATTCCAGCGAGACCGCGAGGCCCTGGATGACGTTGGTGCCGTGGCCGGTGACCGACGCCTGGGCGATCGAGACCACCGGGCGCTTGCCGGTGCCGGTGTAGTATTCGGTGATCACCACGATGAGGGCCGTCACCACGAGGCCGATCAGGCCGCAGGTGAACAGGTTGGCGCCGGTGATCGTCATGCCGTTGGCGGTGCCGATATCGCCCCAGCCGACGGTGAGCGAGGTCGCAGCACCCAGGCCGACGATCGACAGCAGGCCGGTGACGATCAGTCCCTTGTAGAGCGCGCCCATGATCGAGCCGTTGGCGCCGAGTTTTACGAAGAAGGTGCCGACGATCGAGGTGATGATGCAGGCGCCGCAGATTGCCAGCGGATAGAGCATGACCGCGCCGAGATTGGCGGCCGCGCCGAAGAAGATCGCGCCGAGCACCATGGTGGCGACGACGGTGACCGCATAGGTCTCGAACAGGTCGGCCGCCATGCCGGCGCAGTCGCCGACATTGTCGCCAACGTTGTCGGCAATGGTCGCCGGATTGCGCGGATCATCTTCCGGGATACCGGCTTCCACCTTGCCGACGAGATCGCCGCCGACGTCCGCGCCCTTGGTGAAGATGCCGCCGCCGAGGCGGGCGAAGATCGAGATCAGCGAGGCGCCGAAGCCGAGGGCCACCAGTGAGTCGATGACGACACGGTCGGCCGGCGCGTAGCCCAGCGGGCCAATAAGGATGAAATAATAGACGGAGACGCCGAGCAGAGCGAGGCCGGCCACCAGCATGCCGGTGATGGCGCCCGACTTGAAGGCGATGTCGAGGCCGGCTGCGAGGCTGTTGGACGCCGCCTGGGCGGTGCGCACGTTGGCGCGGACCGAGACGTGCATGCCGATGAAACCGGCGGCGCCCGAAAGCACCGCGCCGATCAGGAAGCCGATCGCCGCGGTTCCCGACAGGAGCCACCATGCAAGCAGGAAGACCACAACGCCGACGATCGCGATCGTCGTATACTGGCGGGCGAGATAGGCCTGCGCACCCTCGCGGATGGCGCCGGCGATTTCCTGCATGCGAGCATTTCCCTGGTCGGACGCAAGCACCGACTGCGTCGCCCAGAAGGCGTAAAGCACGGAAAGCAAGCCACAGGCGATGACGACGTAAAGCATAGTCATTGCCAATTTTTCCCTGATGGATGGTCCGAAAGAACCCCTCCCCGGACCGTTGCGACGGGACCGGCAGCCGAGCAGGCAAATCCGATCCTCCACAGCGGCTTATGCGAAAGTAAGCCGCTATCGTCAAGGTTTTGTTCGGTTTTTGCCCGGTTTTCGCCCAAAAGATTGCCAATGCGCGGTTGGCTTCAGGCAAGTTCTTCAAGTTAGATCGATTGAAATCCGAGGGAGAAAGGCTGCCTCAGTCACGCTCCAGGTCACGGTCGGGCTGGACGACATAGATCAGCACCGCAAGCATCGTCATGTAGAACCGGAACGCGGACTCCTGCCCGTTCCAGGTGCTGGACTGCCACATGGCGAACCATTCTCCGCCGATCACCATGAAGCCGAAAAACCAGACGAGAAAACCCATGGTGACTGCGATCACGGCAAATTTCTTGGCTCTGTCGAAGTCGCGCCCGCTGGCATGACGCGCCCGCCACAGTTCAAGCGCGGCGAGCAGAAACAAGGAACAGGTCAGCGCCTCACCGGCGATGATCAGCCAGTAGCCGGCCGTCCACAGAGCTGGGTTGGTGATCGACCGGTACGTCAAGACGTTGCCGGGGAAAATGGTGTCCATGGAAAGCACATGCTGGACGAAGGCGAAATTCGAACCGTAATCCGTGACGTTGCCGAAGACGACGAGGAAACAGAAAGCTGCGAGGCAGAGCAGCATGACGATCTTCGACAGACGCAAGGTCACGATGACGACTCCTGGTCAAGGCTCGGAGCGATCAATCGCCGAGTCCCGCGTCAAGCGCAACCTTCAGACATGGTAGGAATCGGTGCCAGCTATCGTTCCGTGCGTCGGAACTCTTGTGCATGCCCACCAAACATCGCTCGGCGAAATCAACGCGGCCACACCGCCGCGATCTCGTCCACATGCGCCGGGGCATAGTCCCAAGCCTCGACCGTTACATTGATGCGATTTCGGAGCGGGACAGTACCAACCTTTTCAGGCCGGTGCGTGTGGGCATGAAGGTGCCTCGCACCCCGGAAGTAGCCGTTCCACTCCTCGATCGGATAGTGAAACAGGACGAAACGTCCCGCCGGCGTCTCCACCTCAAGATATTTTTCGGACGAAGCCCAGCGTTTCTGCTTGCGGGTCAAGGTATGGTCGTGGTTGCCGTGAACGAGATGTATCTGACCATTGAGGCGGTCGAGCACCTCGTCATGACGCCTCTGGTTCTTGAGGAAGCCGAAATCGCCGAGATGAAAGACGGTGTCCTTCGGCCCGACCTTGGCGTTCCAGCGTTCGATCATTGCCTCGTTCATCTCTTCGACGGAGGCGAACGGGCGGCGTGCCATGCGGATGATGCCGGCGTGATCGAAATGCGTGCAACCCGTGAAGAACATGTCTCCGAAGTTCCGGCGGACGAAGCCTTTTCAGATCGCCCGGATATGCCCGTGCCGCGTCCTCAGCACCAGCAGCGCCACGAAGCACACCATCGTCACCGGGAAGATAATCCAGTTCAGCATCTCCCAGCCCCAGGCATTGTAGACCGCGCCGGACATCAGCGAGGCGAATGCGACCGAGCCGAACAGCACGAAGTCATGCAGGCCCTGCACCTTACCCTTCTCCGAAGGACGGTAGGTTGCGGCAACCATGGCGGTGGCGCCGATGAAGCCGAAATTCCAACCGAGGCCGAGCAGGATCAGCGCCGACCAGAACTGCCAAAGCGCTATGCCCGACAGTGCGACGACGCCACAAAGCATCAGCAGCATCAGGCCGAACGCCATGATGCGTTCGACGCCGAAGCGGTGGATCAGCCGGCCGGTGAAGAAACTCGGTCCGAACATCGCCATCACGTGCCAGGAGATGCCGAGCGTGGCGTCGTCCGGCGAAAAACCGCAGCCCACCATCGCCAGCGGCGCGCCGGTCATGACAAAACTCATGAGCGCATAGGCGCCGACGGCGCAACCCAATCCGACGATGAAACGCGGCTGACTGACAATCTTCCCCAGTGGGCGCGCGGCGGCATGGTCCGCACCGTGGGTCGAGGCCGCATGCGGTCGGACGCGCAGGAAGGAAAGGATAAGCGCACCGACCGCCGCCAGAACGAGAATGGACGCGAAGGAGCCAGCAAACATGACCGGCGCCAACAATTCACGGGTATGGATGACGATCTGCGGCCCCAGGATGGCGGTGATGATGCCGCCCGCGAGAACGAAGGAGATAGCGCGTGCCTTGAATTCCGGCGGCGCATTGTCCGCCGCCGCGAATCGGAACTGCTGCACGAAGGCCCCGCCGAGGCCGATGATCAGCAGGCCGAAGGCGAACAGCCAGAAGGCGCTCTGGTACAGCGCGAAGGTCGCGACGAGGCCGCCCAGCGCCGTGATGGACGTCCCGAGCTGAAAGCCGTTCTTCTGGCCGAAAGCCTTGATGATGGCCGCTGCCGGCAAGGCGCCCAGCGCGACGCCGACATTGAAGCCGGTGACCGGGGCAGTCGCGAGCGATTTGTCGGCGCCGAGGAGGTAAAAGCCCGCCAGCCCCCCGAGCGAGATGGCGATGGGCGCGGCCGAGCCGACGATCGCCTGCGAGGAAGCCAGGATGATCGCCGTGCGGCGTGCTTCCCGCTCGGCGACGGCGTCTGTCACGGCGCATCCCTCCCGCGGCCCTCGCCACGCACCCGGCGGGCGACGCGGTCGAGCACCGCATTGACCAGCTTGGGTTCCTCGTCCTCGTAGAACGCCTTGGCGATATCGACATATTCAGAGACGATAACGGCGACCGGCACGTCCTTGCGTTCCATCAACTCGAACACGCCGGCGCGCAGGATGGCCCGCAACGTCGAATCGAGCCGCGACAGCGGCCAGTCCTCCGTCAGCGCCTGCCGGATGACCGGATCGATGTTCTTCTGGCTTTCGACGACACCCGACAGGATCGCCCGGAACCATTGGGCGTCGGCCTCACGGTAGGTGGCACCGTCGACTTCCTTGCCGAGCCTAAAGGCCTCGTACTCGGCCGTTATCTCCAGCAGGCCGGCGCCAGCGACATCCATCTGATAAAGCGCCTGCACAGCGGCGAGCCGCGCCGCCCCGCGCTTGTTTGCCTGCCGGGCGGGAGGAACGTCGCGTTCTGTCGGGTTGGACACGGTTCAGCGGGCTCCGAGCCGTTCGCGCAGCGCGATCATGGTCAGCGCCGCGCGGGCGGCGAAACCGCCCTTGTCGCCCTCGCTGCGGCGAGCGCGAATCCAGGCCTGTTCCTCGTTCTCGGTGGTCAGGATGCCATTGCCGATGGCCAGCGATTCGTCGACGGAGAGGTCCATCAGGGCACGCGAGGATTCGTTGGCGACGACGTCGAAGTGATAGGTATCGCCGCGAATGATTACGCCCAGCGCGACATAGCCGTCATAGGCCGTCCCGCCCTCGTCTGCGCCGTCGAGCGCGAAGGACACGATTGCCGGAATCTCGAGCGCGCCGGGCACCGTCACGACGTCATAGGTCGCGCCGGCCTCATCAAGGGCAGCCTTCGCCCCGTCGAGCAGCGCATCAGCGAGCGCATCGTGAAAACGCGCCTCTATGATCAGAAGGTGTGCTTTCTCCGGTTGGATGAAAGCCTTGCCGTGTTCAGAAATACCAGCCATGTCGGTCTCCAAGTCGCGGCTGACTTAGGCCGAACGGCAGTCCGCCGCAAGCAGCCACGAGCCGATTTCCGGTTGACCCTTCGCACGAGACGCGGCTACCCGATCTCCAGCATCAGCGCACGGTGATCGGAGACTTCGGGTTCGTCGACGACGGTGAATTCCAGCACGTCGACGTTCGGCGTAACCAGCATGTAATCCGCAAAACGAGTGGGCTTATCGTAATATGACGTTCTCGTGTCGGTGTAACCCTGCGATACGACCAGGTCGCTCAGGCCCAAGCCGCCGAGAATCTCGAAAGTCGAACTTCCGGGGAGGACGTTGAAGTCGCCGCAGACGATCAGTCTTTCGCTGGCGCGCGCGATCCTGCCTATCAGGCGCGCCAGGGCCTTCGCCTGCTGTTCGCGTTCCGACGTATCGGCCTTGCCGGCGAGATCACGCAGCCCGTGCATATGTGCCACCGTGAGTGCCGATCCATGATCTGGATCGAACAGGCGGACGCAATGCGCGTTGCGTGCCCGCGGATGCTCGCCCCAGCCCTTTGCCGCGAAATCACCATGGACGAAGTCCTGTGCTTGGCCGATGACCGGAAGCGATTTGCGGACGAAGGTGGCGAGCCCGAACTGTGACGGGACCTTAATGTCGCCGTCGAAAAGATCACCCGCCGCGACCGGACAGAAGATGGCTTCGTGCCCAGTCAATGCCTCGTATATCTCTTCGAACAGATTGGCCCTTTGGGCAAGTTCGAGCCCCTGATCGCGATAGGTCAGCCATTCGGCCTGCGCGCCTTCAGTCCGCACAACCTCCTGCAGGCAAAGGACATCCGGATCGGCATCGGCGAGAAAGCGCATCAGCGGCCCGTACAGCCTGCCGCCCCAAGCATTCAACGAGACGATGCGCAGCGGCATCCCGATTTGCCTTCAATGACAATGAGTCGACGGCAATAATGCGGGTTCGCCGGAGTTTGTCGAGGTGCAGGCCTGCCGCGACCCGCGGTTGGTCGTCAAAGCCCTTCCTTCGCCGCCTCTGCCAGCCGCGCCGCATATCGCGCCATGGTGTCGACCTCAAGATTCACCTGATCGCCGACCTTGCGCTCGCCCCATGTCGTGACCGCGAGCGAGTGATGGATCAGCAGCACATCGAAGCGGCGACCCTCCACCTTGTTCACCGTCAGCGACGTGCCGTCCAGCGCGACCGATCCCTTCGGCGCAATGAACTTCGCAAGGTCCGCCGGCGCTTCGAGGGTGAAGCGGACCGCCTCGCCTTCGTCTTCGCGCGCCACGATCTCCGCCATGCCGTCGACATGGCCGGAGACGATGTGGCCGCCCAGTTCGTCTCCGATCTTAAGCGCCCGTTCCAGATTGACCCGCGCACCTTCCTTCCAGGCCGATGCCGTCGTCAACCGCAGCGCCTCCTCCCAGGCCTCGACCTCGAACCAGCGCTGGTTCGCGCCTTGCTCCGGAAGTTCGACCACAGTCAGGCACACGCCACCGGTCGAGATCGACGCGCCGATGGCGATGGTCGCCGGGTCGTAGCTGGTACGCACGCGCAGGCGGACGCCCATGGGCAGCGGCCGCGCCGCCTCGATGGTGCCGATGTCGGTGACGATGCCGGTGAACATCAGTCGATCCTTTCATATTCGATCAGCCGGTCGTCGCCATAGCGGCCGCTCCCGACGATCTCGAAACCGGGCGGAACGGCCGTCTCCGTAACTGGCGATGCTATGCCGTCTTGTCCAAACGTAGATGTTCCGACGAAAAGCGAAATGCGGTCGACCAGCCCGGCATCGACGAAACGCCGGGCGGTTTCCGCTCCGCCCTCAAGCAGCACGCTCTTGAGCCCGATGATGCCGAGCACGCGCAGCACCTCACGGGGATCGAAGCGGCCGCGGTAGTCGGACACGACCGTCTGAACGACCGCGCCCTTTTCGCGCAAATCATCCGCCTGGCGCCGCGAAGCCTTCTCGCTGGCCAGGATCAGCACGGGATGGCGAGCCGCTTCCGCGAACAGCCGCGCCACAGGAGGCGTCCGCGCAAACGGGTCAAGGATGATGCGCGTCGGCGAGCGTTTTTCCAATCCGGCAAGACGTACCGTCAGAAACGGATCGTCCTCGGCGACCGTGTTGACGCCGACCATGATCGCTTCATGCTCGACCCGCATCATCTGCACCGCGCGGCGCGCGATGTCGCCGGTGATCGACACTTGGCCCGCGCCCCGGCGGCCGATCATGCCGTCCGGGGAAACCGCGAGCTTGAGCGTCAGAAAGGGCCGGCCCCTGCCCTTCAGCGACAGGAAGCCTGCCATCGCCCGGCGCGCCTCGGCTTCCAGGCAACCGGTCACAACCTCTATGCCGGCCTTCTCAAGGATCGACACGCCGCGGCCCGCGACACGCTTGTCCGGATCGAGCGTCGCGATGACGACACGCGCCACGCCTGCGGCAACCAGCGCATCGGCGCAGGGCGGCGCCTTGCCGATATGCGAACAGGGTTCCAGCGTCGCGTAGACGGTGGCGCCGCGCGCTGCATCACCAGCCTCCCGCAGCGCCTGCAGCTCGGCATGGGGGCGGCCGCTCAGGGCGGTCACGCCGCGACCGACGATCGTCCCGCCTTCAGCCTGCGGCCGCACCACCAGCGCGCCCACCGACGGATTTTCGCCGGTCAGGCCTTGATGCCAGAGCGACAACCGGATTGCCGCCGCCATGAAACGGCGATCGGCTTCCGTGGCCAGGGAAGCAGATTCGGCCATGACCAGCATCGGTCAGCCGGCGTCCTCGTCGGCCTTCAATTCGCCGAGCACGTCGTGAAAATCCTTGGCCTCGCGAAAATTGCGGTAGACCGAGGCGAAACGGACATAAGCGACGTCGTCGAGCGACTTCAGCGCCTCCATCACGAGGCGGCCGATCTCACCGGAAGGAATCTCGGTCTCGCCGCTGCTCTCCAACTGGCGCACGATGCCGGTTACAGCCCGGTCGATGCGGTCTGGATCGACATTGCGTTTGCGCAATGCGATCTCGACGGAACGCAGCAGCTTGTCGCGACTGAACGGCACCTTCCGCCCGGATTTCTTGACGACAATGAGATCGCGAAGCTGCACGCGCTCAAAAGTCGTGAAGCGGCCGCCGCAATCCGGGCAAACGCGCCGGCGCCGGATCGCCGCGCCATCCTCGGCAGGCCGCGAATCCTTCACCTGCGTGTCTTCGGATTGGCAATAGGGGCAGCGCATGAGGGAACCTTGGGTCGAAAACTTGTGCGTGGAGGCTTTAAAGTGTTTTGCGACGGGTTGAAAGCGGGCAGCGAACTACGCCTGCCCTTGCCTCATGTAGCGATTCCAGCGTGTACGACAATGGTTGCGCCAGCAGCAATTATTGTGTTTACATTAATGGTTGAAGTCGGAACGTGCGCGTGAAGTTCGAATGGAACGAGTTCAAGGCGAAACGGAACAAGACGAAGCATGATGTCGGTTTCGAATTGGCTCCTTCTTTCGATTTCGACAGCTCCGTTCATATCCTCGATGACACGGCGACTATGGCGAGGAGCGTTGGTTGGCGATCGGCCTGATCGGCTTTGGCATCTACGTTCTGGTTTTCACCGATCGTGGCGATGACGTTATTCGAGTGATCTCACTGCGAAAGGCGACGAAAGAGGAGATAAAACTCTATGTCCAGGGACAGAGTTGAAAATTCGACACTACCGCCCAGCCTTCGTGGCAGAGAGCCAATCGATTCCCATAAGAGGGCCGAGGCGAAAGCGCTCGCCCTTTCCGGCTTGGAGCGCATGACCGATGAGGAAGATGCGCAGATCCGCGCCGCGGCGGAATCGGACCCAGATGCGCCGCCTGTCGAGGAAATCCTGCGCCGCAAGGCGGGTCGGCCACCCCTAGCTCAAACCAAGCGGTCCGTGCACTTGCGGCTCGACGAGGATGTCGTCCGCTACTTCGAAGCCGGCGGCAGGGGTTGGCAAACTCGCGTCAATGCGGCTCTGCGAAAGGCGGCCGGGCTATAGTAGCCTTCTATCCCTCACCCCAGATACGGATAAAGCGGAAAACGCTCCGTCAGCGCGACGACCTTCTGTTTCACCGCTGCCTCGACGCCGGCGTTGCCCTCGTCGGAATTGGCAACCTTCAGACCGTCCAGCACCTCGGTGATCAGACTGCCTATCTCGCGGAACTCCGCCGGGCCGAAGCCGCGCGTCGTCCCGGCCGGGGTGCCAAGGCGCACGCCGGAGGTGACGAAGGGCTTTTCCGGGTCGAAGGGGATGCCGTTCTTGTTGCAGGTGATGTTGGCGCGGCCGAGTGCTGCCTCGGCGCGCTTGCCGGTCGCGTTCTTCGGCCTGAGGTCGACGAGCATCAGGTGGTTGTCCGTGCCGTCCGAGACGATGTCCAGCCCGGACGATTTCAGGCTCTCGGCCAGCGCCTTGGCATTCGCCACGACGTTATGGGCATAGGTCTTGAAGTCCGGCTTCAGCGCCTCGCCGAACGCCACGGCCTTGGCGGCGATGACATGCATCAGCGGGCCGCCCTGCAAGCCCGGGAACACCGCCGAGTTCATCTTCTTGGCGATCTCCTCGTCGTTGCAGAGGATCATGCCGCCGCGCGGGCCGCGCAGGGACTTGTGGGTCGTCGTGGTCACGACATGGGCGTGCGGCAGTGGCGATGGATGCGCGCCACCGGCGACGAGGCCGGCGATGTGGGCCATGTCGACCATCAGGTAAGCGCCGACCGCGTCGGCAATCTCACGGAACCGCTTCCAGTCCCAGACGCGCGAATAAGCGGTGCCGCCGGCCAGGATCAGCTTTGGCTTGGCCTCATGCGCCTTCCTCTCGATCTCATCCATGTCGAGTAGGTGGTCGTCCTTGCGCACCCCGTAGGACACGACCTTGAACCATTTTCCGCTCATGTTGACCGGCGAACCGTGGGTCAGGTGCCCGCCCGAGTTGAGGTCGAGGCCCATAAAAGTGTCGCCGGGCTGCAGCAGCGCCAAAAATACCGCCTGGTTCATCTGGCTGCCGGAGTTGGGCTGGACGTTGGCAAAGTTGCAACCGAAAAGCTTCTTGGCGCGGTCGATCGCCAGTTGCTCGGCAACATCGACGAACTGGCAGCCGCCATAGTAGCGCTTGCCGGGATAACCCTCGGCGTATTTGTTGGTCATGATCGAGCCCTGCGCCTCGAGAACGGCGCGCGACACGATGTTTTCCGAGGCGATCAGCTCGATCTCATGGCGCTGGCGGCCAAGCTCCGAGCGAATGGAGCCAAAAATTTCCGGATCGGCTTCCGCAAGCGGCGTCGAGAAGAAAGTGTCGAGGTGATCTGAGGTGGCGGAGGCGACGGCCATGATGGGCAAATCCTCGAAGGGCGCAGCAGCGCGTAAGCGGTAAGGACCAGCGGCCCATTACTATAGACGAACGCCGACCGCTACACTCTTTGCGGCATATCCCGCCCTGCTTTGGCACATGCCGAAAATGAAAAGGCCCGCCAACGCGTGGCGGGCCTAAAGTCACAGAAAATCACCAAGCGGTCGCGCTCCGACCGGAGCGCTCTCGGGCGCGGTGCAAGCGGCGATCAGTTCGCGGCCTTGGCCTTTTCCTGCTCTTCCTTGAGCTTCTTGGCAAAGTCCTCGTTGTTCTTGGAAACGAAATCCTGGAGCTTCTTCTGGCGGTCGGCGAGATCCGACTGCTGCATCGCCGGACCATCGTAGGCACCGGTGAACCCTTGCAGCGAGACCTTCACAGGGTTCGGCTGATTCTGGAAATTGATGGAGGTCAGCGTCAGGTCATTGCCCTTCTTGAAAGAATTGACCAGCGCGTCCGAAAGCTGAATCTCGGCAACGCAACGGTCGGGAAAGCAGATGACGTAATCGAGCTTCTGTGCCTTACCGCCATTGACCTGGAGGCCGATGCCCGGAGGTACGAGGCGACCGGTCGGCACCGTCACCTGGAAGACCTTGCGGTTGACCTTGCCCTTGATCTCGATGAGGCTGAGGCCGGTCACAAGCTGACCGTTCGAAGCGGTAACCATGTTCTGCACGTTGCAGATATCGACCTCCTCCTGCTTCGTGCAGGCCTTGAACCAGCCCTGCGGCGCCTGTTGCTGCTGCGCCGAAGCAGGCGCCAGGCCCGCGGCGAGCAAACCGGCGACGCCTGCTGACAGCACCGAAAGACGGAAGCGGTCGGTCTTCGAGCTCGTCATATTGTCCTTTTCCTCTCAAACGATCCGGGAAACGGCAGTTTTCGCCGTGTATTGCCGCTACCTGTTGCCCAAATACGGCAACAGCATGACTCGGGCACGGGTGTTACATCGGTCGCGCCCGTAAATCCAGCCCGTCCGCCGCAAACAGTCGATGGGCCGACACGCCCATACTGCCGACATCATGCTAGGGTGAAAAACGAATCATAGCGATCCCTCCGGAACTTCGCATATGCGCCGCACATTTCTCGCGCTCTGCGCCCTTGCAGCCGTGCTCACGCCGGCAGCATCAACGGCAGAGCCCCAACATGCGATCTCGATGCAGGGCGAGCCCGCGCTTCCCGCCGATTTCACGCATTTCCCCTATGCCAATCCCGACGCCCCCAAGGGCGGCGACGTCACTTATTGTGTGATCGGCAGCTTCGATAACCTCAACCCGTTCATCATCAAAAGCCTGCGCACCACGGCGCGCGGCATGATCGACACGATCTACGGCAATCTGGTGTTCGAGCCGCTGATGCAGCGCAATGCCGCCGAGCCTTTTTCGCTCTACGGGCTGCTGGCGGAATCGATCGACATCACACCGGACCGCAAGGTGGTGGCCTTCAATCTCAATCCGAAGGCAAAATGGTCCGACGGCCAACCGGTTACGCCGGAAGACGTGCTGTTCACCTACCAGGTCTATACGGAGAAGGGCCGCCCGCCCTACAGCGACCGTATGAAGCGGATCGAGAAGCTGGAGAAAACCGGGCCGCTGTCGGTGCGCTTCACCTTCAACGACAAAGCCGACCGCGAATTCCCGCTGATCATCGCGATGACGCCGATCCTGCCCAAACACGCTTTCGATAAGGACACATTCGACCAGACCACGTTGAAACCTCTTATCGGCAGCGGCCCGTATACGGTCGACAAGGTCGTGCCTGGCGACCGCATCATCTACAAACGCAACCCCGACTATTGGGCCCGCGATCTGCCTTCGAAGCGCGGCTTCGACAATTTCGACCGGATCGACATCGAATATTTCCTCAACGACAACGCGCAGTTCGAGGCTTTCAAGAAGGGCATCTGTTCGGTCTATGCCGAGGCCGATCCGGTCAAGCTCAAGCGCGACTTCGACTTTCCCGCCCTGACGGACGGCCGCGTGAAGATCGGCGAGTTCAAGATGGGTATCCCGCCCGTCGTCACCGGCTTCCTCTTCAACACGCGGCTCCCGAAATTCTCGGACGTTCGGGTACGGCGGGCGCTGGGCATGCTCTACGACTTCGAATGGGTCAACCGGAACATGTTCAACGGCCAGTTCCAAAGGACCGCAAGCTATTGGCAGGATTCGGAATTGTCGGCACTCGGCCGCCCGGCCAGCGACAAGGAGAAGGCGCTGCTGGCGCCCTTCCCCGACGCGGTGCCTGCCGACATCATGGACGGGACGTGGCGGCCGGCGGCGACCGACGGCTCGGGACGCGACCGCGCCGTTTTGAAGGCTGCGCTCGACCTGCTCAAATCGGCCGGCTTTTCGCTGAAAGGCAGCACGCTGGTCGATCCGTCCGGACAGCCGTTCACCTTCGAGATCATGACGTCCTCCGACAGCGAACAGCGGCTGGCCGCCGTCTATCAGCGGACGCTGGCCCGAATCGGGATCGGCGTGACCATCCGCGCGCTGGAAGCGGACCAGATCCAGTCGCGCAAGCAGCGTTTCGATTTTGAAGTGCTGATCGGCGTGACGGGTTTCACCGGCACCTTGTCTCCAGGCATCGAGCAGACATTCAAGTGGGGATCGGAATCGGCGAATGTCGAGGGCTCGTTCAATCTTGCCGGCGTCGCCAGCCCGGCAATCGACGCCGTCATCGAGGCGATGCTGAACGCTCGCGACAAGGATGATTTCGTTGCCGCCGTGCGCGCGCTGGACCGGCTGCTGATCGCCGGCGCCTATATGGTACCGATGCAGTACAACCCCAACCAATACCTCGCCTACTGGACCTATCTGGACCACCCTGCCGAGACGTCGCTCTACGGCTACCAGTTGCCGGTGTGGTGGCGGAAACCTAACTAAGGCGGGAACCCACGGCCGCATGACAATCCGCGCGACGGTATTCCGGCCCGAGCTAGGAGATTTAAGATGAGCGAACGCCAGACGGTCAGCATCGACGTGGTATCGGATGTCGTCTGCCCCTGGTGTTATCTCGGTCAGAAACGGCTTGAGAAAGCTGCTGCGAGCCTGCCCGAGATCGATGTCGAGATAAGCTGGCGGCCGTTCCAACTCGATCCGACGATCCCGCCCGAAGGCAAGGACCGCAGGCAGTACATGATGGCGAAATTCGGCAGCGAGGAGCGCATCCGCCAGATCCACGCCCGCATCGAGCCGCTGGGCGAGGCAGAGGGCATAGACTTCGCCTTCGACGCCATCAAAATCTCGCCCAACACGATCGACGCGCATCGCGTCATCCGCTGGGCGGCGAGTGCCGAATCCGGCGTGCAGAACGCCGTGGTGAAGCGGCTGTTTTCGCTCTATTTCGAGGAAGGCCGGAACATAGGCGACCGTGTTGTGCTGGCCGAAGCGGCCCGCGATGCCGGCATGGATGCGACCGTCGTGGAAGCGATGCTGGCAACCGACGCCGACCGCGAAGCCGTCGAGACCGAAGTGGCGACCGCCTCGCGCATGGGCATTACCGGCGTGCCGTGCTTCCTCCTGGAAAACCGATACGCGGTGATGGGCGCGCAGGATACCGAAACGCTCGCCGACGCGATCCGCCAGGTGGCGGCGGAGAAGCGCCGCGGTGAACTGGGCAAGGCGGAAGCGCGTGCCTAGGCAATATTTTACCCCGCCGATCGGCGGGATAAATGATCTCGTGGCACCTATTACGACGGCACCTCCGGTGCACCGGCCGCGTCGACTCTATTTGTCTCGAGATTGAATTGCCTTAGGCGCCGATCAAAGCACTCCCGTCGTACTTCCCATTCGAAAAAGCAGCCGAAGCCGCTTCGCTCGCTTCAGGCCGCGCGGTAAATCAAACGGTTCGAACATCGATCGATGAATGCTGACAATTGGCTTGGCAGCCATCGAAGCTGACGTTACGTTACCGTTATCATAGGCCAGTACCCAAACAAGTAGGGAAGGCGCGCGATGATCGAGATTACCGTCAACGGTGCGAAGCATCAGGTCGACGTCGTGCCAGAGATGCCTTTGCTCTGGGTCTTGCGCGACGAACTCGGCATCACAAGTCCAAAATACGGATGCGGAATAGCACAATGCGGGGCCTGCACCGTGCAGGTCGACGGCTCGGCCGTCCGTTCCTGCCAGGCGAGGATCGCGGATGTCGCCGGGAAGCAGGTGACCACCCTCGAAGGTGTCGGCAAAGGCGCGTTGCATCCGGTTCAGCAAGCCTGGATCGAGCACCAGGTCCCGCAATGCGGCTACTGCCAGACGGGCCAGATCATCCAGGCAATCGCGCTTCTTGAACTCATTCCCGAGCCAACCGACGAAGACATCAACAACGTGATGTCGGGAAACCTGTGCCGTTGCGGCACCTATGAGCGCATTCGCGTCGCCATTCATGCGGCCGCCGCAAAGATGGGAGGCAAATGAGATGGATACTTTGCCGAACCTCTCCCGCCGCGCTTTCCTTGTCGGCTCGGCGGCGATCGCCGGCGGCGTCGCCTTCGGCTCATACGGCCATGCGCAGCAGGCCGCCTCCGCGGCCGGCGCCGTGAACCCGCTGGCTGCCGGCCTCGGCCCGGATTCGGCGACGTTCAATCCCTGGGTCGAGATCAGCCCGTCAAAGATCACGCTGATCGCGCAGCATTGCGATATCGGACAGGGCGTCGGATCGATACAGACAATCCTGATCGCCGAGGAAATGGACCTCGATCCGGGCCAGTTCGAGATCCGTTTCGCGGGACCCAGTCCAGCTTATTTCAATACCGGTTTCGCCGACGAGTTCTCGGGCTTCATGGCGCCGGATCGAAGCGAGGCCGCCGAAAAGGCGCGTGCGGCTACATATGAATGGCTGAAGGGCGCCGGCTTGCAGATGACCGGCGGCTCGAGCACGATCCCGGATAGCTACAAGAAGCTGCGCGTCGCCGGCGCGGTGGCGCGCGAGACTCTGAAGGCGGCGGCCGCTAAGCGCAGCGGCATCGCGGTGGCCGATCTGCGCACCGAGGCCGGCCACGTCATCCTGCCCGACGGAACCAAGATCGCCTATGTCGATCTCGCGGCGGAAGCGGCAAAGATTCCGCCGGTGATGGACGTCGGTTTGCGCGATCCGTCGCAGTGGCGGATGATCGGCAAGCCGATGGAGCGGCTCGATATCCGCTCGAAGGTGACCGGCGAGATGAAATTCGGCATCGACGAGACGATGGACGGCATGGTCTATGCCGCCGTCAGGCTGAACCCCAACAAGGGCCAGCCGATCAAGTCGTATGACGCGAGCAAGGCCCAATCGATGCCGGGGGTCCAGAAGGTCCTCAAGATCTCGAACGGCGTGGCGGTGATTGCCAGCAACAGTTGGTATGCCATGAAGGCGGCCGAGGCGATCGACTGCGTATGGGAGCCGGCGAAATATCCGGCCGAGCAGGCCGATCACTGGAAGGTGCTGGGCGAGACCTTCGCGCCGGAGTTTCTGGGCAAGCAGTGGCGCAATGACGGCGACATCGGCACGGCGTTGAACGAAGGCACGACCCTGGAGGCCGAATATCGTGCGCCTTACCTGGCGCATCAGCCACTCGAACCGCTGAACGGCATCGGCATCGTCACCGACAAGGGAATGGAGATCTGGGTCAGCCATCAGTCGCCGCAAGCGGTGCAGTTCAACGCCGCGGGAGCCATAGGCATCAAACCTGAACAGGTAACCTTTCACAATCTATGGGCCGGCGGCAGTTTCGGGCATCGTCTTGAATTCGAGAACGTCAAGGTGCTTGCCGAGATCGCGAACCAGATGCGCGGAACGCCGGTAAAGCTGGTTTTCTCGCGCGAGGAGGATTTCCTCCAGGATATTCCGCGGCAGATCGCGATGGCCCGCTGCAAGGGGGGCGTGAAAGACGGCAAGATCGCGGCCGCCGACATTCAATTGGCCTCGACGATGCCGTTGAACGGGCTGCTTGAACGGACAACGGGCGCGGTGCCCACCGACCCCGACGCGCAGTTGGCCGTCGGCATCTGGAACGTCTATTACGACATCCCGAATTACCGCGCGACAAGTTATGAGGCGCGAGGGCTGTCGCCATGCACCACATGGCGTTCGGTGGGCGCTTCGGCCAATGGCTTTTTCACCGAGAGCTTCATCGACGAACTGATCCATGCCGCGGGGCTCGATCCGCTCAAGGCGCGGATCGAGATGTGCAAGATACCAATCTATCGCAAGATCCTGGAAACAGTCGGCGAGATGGCTGATTGGAAGGGCCCGCTCGGCAACGGCAAGGGGCGTGGGGTCGCCTTCGTCGAGGCATTCGGCACCGCGGTCGCGGAGATCATCGAAGTGACCGCGACGGAGAAAGGCATCAAGATCGACAAGGTCTGGGTTGCCGCCGACGTCGGCAAGGTTGTCGATCCGATCAATTTCGAGAATCAGGTTCAGGGAGGCGTGGTCTGGGGCTTGGGTCACGCGATGAACTGCGAACTGACCTATGCGAATGGCGCAGTGCAGCAGACCAACTACAATCACCACGAGGCCATGCGCATGTATCAATGCCCAGTCATCGAAGTGCGTGGACTGGAGAACGACTACACCGTTCGCGGCATCGGCGAACCGCCGGTTCCGCCCGTCGCTCCGGCGCTCGCCAATGCCATCTTCGCGGCCACGGGCAAGCGCATCCGCGAAATGCCCTTCAACAAATTCATCGATTTCGTCTGAGGCGCGAGCATGAACAAGCTGCTAATGATAGTGGCGTTGGCCGGCTCGGTCATCGCACCGGCAACAGTCATGGTCGCAGAGGAAAGCCTGTCCGCCAAGGATGTGCTCCCGGCCGGCAGCGTCAGCCAGGCCGACGGCCTTGCCGCCTGGAGCCGCGTCGAGGCGGTGATCACCCATCCGCGCTGTGCGAATTGTCACGTCGACGAAGGGGGCATACCGCTGTGGACGCCGGCGGGAGAGACCAAGACGAGGCCGCATGGCATGAACATCCACGCCGGCATAAGCCGTATCGGCGCCGAATCGATCGCCTGCTCCACCTGCCATGTGACCTCGACCCTGGCCAATCCTCCGGCGCCGGCGCCGCCGCACGCCGGCATCGACTGGCAACTCGCTCCCGTCGAATTCCTCTGGGTTGGCAAGACGGGCGCCGAAATATGCGCGCAACTCAAGGATCCCGAGCGCAATGGCGGGCGCGATGTTGCGGGCCTGATCGAACATCTGCGCCACGATGCGTCATTGAGCGGCTTCATCCCACGCGCGTGGGAACCGGGCCAAGGCCGCAGCACGCCGCCCGGCACCTTCGAGGAGCATGTGAAGGACGTGGCCGAATGGGGTGCGGCCGGACAGCCTTGTCCGCAATGACCGAGCCGATGACCTGCGTGTCGATCTCTCTGGCGTAGCAGGCAGCCCTTTTTCTTCGCAGAACCGACGGCGGGGCCTAGCCTCTGCCCTACGCCGCCTTCGTCGCCAGCCGCGCCAGTTGCGCCATCACCACCGCCGAGCCCGCGAGACGCTTCTCCGGGTTTGGCCAGTCGCGGATGAAGACCACGCTCTGGTCGGGCCTGATCTTCGCCATCGAACCCTGCTCGCCGATGTAACGCACCAACCCGGCCGGGTCAGCGAATTCGCGCTTGCGGAAATGTATGACGACACCCTTTGGCCCCGCATCCAGCTTCTCGACATTGGCCCTGCGGCAAAGACCCTTGATGAAGACGATCTTCAACAGATGCTCGACCTCCTGTGGCAGTGGGCCGAAGCGGTCGATGAGTTCGGCGGCGAAGGCATCGATCTCCTCCGGCGTGTCGAGATCGGCCAGCCGGCGGTAGAGCGCCAGCCGCAGTTGCAGGTCGGGAACGTATGTCTCCGGGATCATCACCGCCGTGCCGATGGCGATCTGCGGCGACCAGTCGCCGTCCAGAACTTCGCCGGAACCGCGGATTTCGGCCACCGCCTCCTCCAGCATCTGCTGGTAAAGCTCGAAGCCGACCTCCTTGATATGGCCGGACTGTTCCTCGCCCAGAAGATTGCCGGCGCCGCGAATGTCGAGGTCGTGGCTGGCAAGCTGGAAGCCGGCGCCCAGCGTATCCAGCGACTGCAGCACTTTAAGCCGCCGGTCGGCGGTATCGGTCAGCTTGCGGTTGGCGGGCAGCGTGAACAACGCATAGGCACGGGTCTTGGAGCGCCCAACGCGGCCGCGCAACTGGTAGAGCTGTGCCAGACCGAACATGTCGGCGCGGTGGACGATCAACGTGTTGGCAGTCGGGATATCGAGACCGGACTCGACGATGGTGGTCGACAGCAGCACGTCGTACTGGCCGTCATAAAAGGCGTTCATGATGTCGTCGAGCTCGCCCGGCGGCATTTGGCCGTGCGCCGTCGCCACCTTCAGTTCCGGCACCGAGGCGTGCAGAAAGTCCCGCACCTCGGCGAGGTCGGCGATGCGCGGCACGACGTAAAAGCTCTGGCCGCCGCGATAACGCTCGCGCAGCAGCGTCTCGCGCACCACCAAGGGGTCGAAGGGCGAGATGAAGGTGCGCACCGCCAACCGGTCGACCGGCGGCGTGGCGATCAGCGACAGTTCGCGCACGCCGGTCAGCGCCAGTTGCAGCGTGCGCGGGATCGGAGTCGCCGACAGCGTCAGCACATGCACGTCGCTCTTCAGTTCCTTCAGCCGCTCTTTGTGCTTGACGCCAAAGTGCTGCTCCTCGTCGATGATCAGCAGGCCGAGCCGCTTGAAGGTGATCGAGGAGCCGAGCAGCGCATGCGTGCCGACGACGATGTCGACGCTACCGTCAGCCAAGCCCTTTTTCGTTTCCGCGAGTTCCTTGGCCGGCACCATGCGCGAGGCCTGGCGCACCACCAGCGGCAGGCCGGAAAAGCGCTGGCTGAAGGTCTTGTAGTGCTGGCGCGACAGCAGCGTCGTCGGCACGACGACAGCGACCTGAAAACCCTCCATCGCGGCGAGGAAGGCGCCGCGGAGCGCCACCTCGGTCTTGCCGAAACCCACGTCGCCGCAGATCAGCCGATCCATCGGCTTGCCAGCGGAAAGATCGTCCATCACTGAATCGATCGCCCGCTGCTGGTCGTCGGTCTCCTCGTAAGGGAACCGCGCCGCGAACTCACCATAGACGCCTTCCGGCGGGCTGAACACAGGCGCGCCGCGCATCTGACGCTCCGCGGCAAGCTTGATCAACTGTCCGGCCATGTCGAGCAGGCGGCGCTTCAGCTTCGCCTTGCGCACCTGCCAGGAACCGCCGCCGAGCTTGTCGAGCGGCGTCTCGGCCGCGTCGGAGCCGTAACGCGACAGAAGTTCGATGTTCTCGACCGGCAGGAACAGCCGGTCGTCGCCGGCATAATGGATCTCCAGGCAGTCATGCGGCGCGCCGAGCGCTTCGATGGTCTTCAGCCCGACGAAGCGGCCGATACCGTGCTGCACATGGACGACGACGTCGCCCGCCGACAGCGAGGCGGCCTCGGCGATGAAGTCGGCGGCGCGCTTGCGCTTGGTCCGCCGGACCAGCCGGTCGCCCAGAATGTCTTGCTCCGCAACAACGACAAAACCGTCGGCCTCGAAGCCGGATTCCAACGGCAGAACGGTCAACCCGGCCTGCCCGGCGGTCAGTTTCTCGACATCGGCGAGCGTCGAGACCGGCTTCAGATTGCCCAGTCCGTGCTCGCCAAGGATCTGCGAAAGGCGGTCCAGGGAACCGTCCGTCCACCCCGCAACCACGACCTTGCGTTTGGCGGCCCGTAATTCGGAAATGTGATCGACCGCTGCCTGAAAAACATTGGCGTTGGGATCGGCACGCTCGCGCTCGAAACTGCGGCCCTGGCGCGAGCCGGCATGCAGCACTTTTCTGCCGCCGGCGTCGGGCGCGGCGAAAGGCGTGAATTCGGCCGACAGGATGTCGGGCAGTGCCGCCGAGACATCGTCCGGCGACAGGTACATTTTCCCCGGCGGCACCGGGCGGTACGGCACGGCGTCCTTCATCGCGCCGTCCACCTGCTGGCGGCGCGCCTGGTAATAATCCTCGATCAGTTTGTAGCGTTCACCGATCGCCTCGCGCGCCAGATGATCGAAGACGAAGGGTGCGTCCGGGAGATAGTCGAACAGCGTCTCCAGCCCATCGTAGAAGAAAGGCAGCCAATGCTCCATGCCGGCGAAGCGCCGGCCCTCGCTGACTGCCGCATAGAGCGCGTCGTCGCGGTTCGGCGCGCCGAATGCCTCGATGTAGCTGCGGCGAAAGCGGCTGATGGTCTCCGGCGTCAGCGCCACCTCGCTCATCGCCTGCAAGGTGATCTCGGTGCGCTGGCCGGTGGTGCGCTGGCTGGCGACGTCGAAGGCGCGGATCGAATCCAGCGTGTCGCCGAAGAAATCCAGCCGCAGCGCTTCCGCCGCCCCTGGCGCGAACAAGTCCAAAATTCCGCCGCGCACCGCGAACTCGCCGACCTCGCGCACGGTTGCCACGCGGTCGAAGCCGGAATTTTCCAGCCGCGAAATCAGCGCCTTCATGTCGACCTGATTGCCAGTCTTGGCACGAAAAGTCTGCGCCTCGACGGTGGCACGCGGCGGCAGGCGCTGCACCAGGGCATTGGCTGTGGTCAGGATCACGGCGCGATGCGGCTTCCTGGCCAACACAGCCATGGCGGCCATCGCCTCGACGCGGCGCGCCGTCGCATCGGCGCCCGGCGAGACGCGGTCATAGGGCAGACAGTCCCAAGCGGGAAATTCCAGTACCGGCAGGTCGGGCGCGGCGAACGCGAGCGCGTCGACAATCGCCGGCAGGCGCTGGCCGTCGCGGGCGACGAACACCGTCACGCCGTCCGGAGCCGCTTCTTGCGACAACGCGGCAAGCGCGAAGGCTTCAAAACCTTCCGCAACGCCGTCGACGAGGACCGCGCCCGTGCTGCCGTTGCGCAGGCCGAGGGGATGGATCAGAGGCATGGAATCAGCTTTGGAACGTCATCGCCTGGCGGAAGGCGACGATTTTTTTGAGGATTTCGTTTCCGTCGGGGATCGGCTGCTCGCCGGTCGCCCATGGCAAAAGCACCGTGTCGGAAATGTCGAGGAGCGCTTCATATTGGTCGAGTTCGGCGCTGGTCAAGTCGGCGATGCGCGCATCGGCAAAGGAACCAAGGATCAGGTCCATCTCGCGCATGCCGCGATGCCAGGAGCGGAAAAGCAGTTTTCTCCGCCTCGCATCCAGCCCGTCGCTCGATCGTGTGGTTCCGGTCATAGGACGCCCTTTCGCCGCGCCGCGCATATAGCGTGGATAGACGGTGGTGTCAGCCTTGCGCTGTCAGCAGTCGTGCTTAACATCCTGGCGGTGAACAGCGTGCATCTCCCTACACTTCCCTATCCTGCTGGATGTGCCTTGCATCCGCCAATTGCCGCGTCGCACTCCGTCCAACACCCCTCATCCGACCTCGCTTCGCTCGGCCACCTTCTCCCACAAGGGGAGAAGGGAGAGCGCTGCCGCTTCGCCTCCGCAAATCTCCAATGCCGGCGATTAGCGGTGAGACCAGTGCGAAACTCCCCCTTCTCCCCTTGTGGGAGAAGGTGGCCTCGCGAAGCGAGGTCGGATGAGGGGTGCTGGACGGAACGCGACGGTCAAAGCTGATGCGCCCTTCCCTGCTCGATCCGCTGTTCGTCCCCATCACCTCGCTCGACGGCGTCGGCCCGAAGGTCGCCACGCTTATCGAAAAGGTCGTGCCGGCCGACCTCACCGCCCGCGAGGCGCGTGCCGGCGATCTTTTGTTCACGCTGCCCAGCAGCATCATCGACCGCCGCAACCGGCCGGGCATCGCACTTTCCGCCGAGGGCGCCATCGTGACGCTGGATGTGCGCGTCGACCGCCACCAGCCGCCGCCGCGCGGCAACCGCTCGGCGCCATACCGTGTCTTTGTCCATGACGACACCGGCGAGATGGCGCTGACCTTCTTCCATGCCAATGCGACCTGGCTGGAGCGCACTTTGCCGGTCGGTGAGCATGTCGTGGTCAGCGGCCGGATGGAATGGTTCAACGGCCGGCCGTCGATGGTGCACCCCGACCACATCGCATTCGCCGACAAGGCGGAGGGCCTGCCGCTGGTCGAACCGGTCTATCCGCTGACCGCCGGCCTGCATGCGAAGGTGCTGCGGCGCGCCATCGGCCAGGCATTGGCGCGCTTGCCGGCGCTGCCTGAATGGCAGGACGCCGAACTGATGCGCCGCCAGACTTTTCCAAGCTTCGCCGACGCGCTGCGCCGGATCCACAACCCGGCCGATCCTATCGACGTATCACCAGAGGCCTCCGCGTGGCGAAGGCTTGCTTATGACGAAATCCTCGCGGGCCAGGTGTCACTGGCGCTGGTGCGCGCCAACGTGCGCAAGCGCGCCGGGCGTCCGCTGACCGGCGACGGCGCCCGTATCGGGGCGCTGCGCGACGCCCTGCCCTACCGGCTCACCGCCTCGCAGGAGCAGGCGCTCACCGAAATCGACGCCGACATGGCAAAACCCGACCGCATGCTGCGCCTGCTGCAGGGCGATGTCGGCTCCGGCAAGACGGTGGTCGCCCTGCTCGCCATGGCGCGCGCTGTCGAGGCCGGCGGACAGGCGGCGCTGATGGCGCCGACCGAAATTCTTGCGCGCCAGCATTTTTCGACCATCGGCCCACTGGCGGAAAAGGCCGGGCTGGCGGTCGCAGTCCTCACTGGCCGCGAAAAAGGCCGTGAGCGCGCCGGAATCATCGAGGGACTGGAGAACGGTTCGATCGACATCGTCATAGGCACCCATGCGCTGTTCCAGGAGACGGTTCGTTTCCGCGACCTCGCCTTCGCCGTCGTCGACGAACAGCACCGCTTCGGTGTCCACCAGCGGCTGGCGATCACCGCCAAGGGCGAGGCTCCCGACATGCTGGTGATGACCGCCACCCCCATCCCGCGTACCCTGGTTCTCACCGCGTTCGGCGACATGGACGTGTCGCGGCTGACCGAAAAGCCGGCGGGCCGGCAGCCGATCCGCACGGTCACCCTTCCTTTCGAGCGCTACGACCAGCTGGTCGGGCGGATTTCAGACGCGCTGGCCGAGGGCCAGAAAATCTACTGGATCTGCCCGCTGGTCGAAGATTCCGACGAAGTCGAACTCACCTCCGTCGAGGAACGGCACGCCGCCCTGCGCCAAGAATTCGGAGCGCGGGTCGGGCTGGTTCATGGCCGCATGTCGGGCCGCGACAAGGATGAGGCGATGCGCGCCTTCAAGCAGGGCGAGACGCGTGTGCTGGTCGCCACCACCGTCGTCGAGGTCGGCGTCGACGTCCCGGACGCCACCATCATCGTCATCGAGCACGCCGAACGATTCGGGCTCGCGCAACTGCATCAGTTGCGCGGCCGCGTCGGGCGCGGCTCGAAGGCGTCGACCTGCGTGCTGCTCTACAAGCCGCCGCTTGGCGAGACGGCGACCGCCCGCCTATCGGTGCTGCGCGAGACCGAGGACGGTTTCCGCATCGCCGAGGAGGACCTGAAGCTCCGCGGCGAAGGCGAACTTCTGGGCACGCGCCAGTCCGGCACGCCCGGCTTCCAGATCGCCCGGCTGGAGGTCCATGCCGACCTGCTGGAGATTGCGCGGGACGATGCCCGCCTGGTCCTGGCGCGCGATCCGGCGCTGGAATCGGAGCGCGGCAAGGCGATCCGCGTGCTTCTTTATCTCTTCGGCCGCGACGAGGCCGTGCGCTTGCTGCGTGCCGGCTGAACGGGCTCGTCCTTTGAAACAGGTTCGGTCAAGGAAGCGGCAGGCTGTTTCGTCCTTGGCTCTTCGGCGAGCGAGGCATCGGCCGGCACGGCTGCCGCCTTTTTTCCGGCCTCCTTCGCCCGCACCAACTCGAAGCCGTCCTTCAGCGCCTTTATGGACGCGAACTTGCCCTTGCTTCGCTCGATCTCCCCGGCTTTTTCGCGGCGTGTGATCTCTTTGATCGCGGCCGACGGATCATCGAAAGGAATGCCGGAGAGGCTTGGTCCCAGGAACTCCCACCATTTCAGCGACTTCAGCCGGGCGACCAGACCGTGATCGGCAAAGCGGTTGCGGATCAGCCTGGCCGGAACGCCGCCGACGACGGCATAGGGCTCCACATCACGGGTGACGACAGCGCCGGCCGCGATGACTGCGCCATTGCCGATCTTGACGCCTTTCAGGATCATCACATTCGACCCGATCCACACATCGTTGCCGACGATGGTATCTTGCCCACCAGCGTCATCGTCCGGCCGTTCGAGCGTGACGAAATCTTTCATTGGCGGAAAGAACGAGAATTTGCTCTTCTGGTATTGGAAGGACGATGTGCCCAGCCAGGTAGTCGGATGGTCCGGCTCGCCGATACTGAAATTCGCGCCGATGCTGCAATAGCGGCCGATGACGGGATTGCCGCTCACATAGGCAGGGCGCATGAACGAGTAGGCGCCGATGCGCATTCCTTGGTAACACCAGAGATCCTGGAAGCGGACGGGCGCTTCGAACTGCAGCTTGCGCCCGGGGTTCAGCTTGCATTTGCCGGTGAACACGATTCCGTGCTCGACCGCGTCTGCCAGCGACTTGAGCTCTGTCTTCGTCCATCTCGAATCCGTCAATCGGCACGATCCCTCAATTGGTGCCGCGTTTGCGGTTGGCCACCGCAAGTTCGGCAAGCGAAATATCGATAGGCTCGCCCGCCACCGTGACCGGCAAGCGCTTGTATGGCGGCGCGACCAGGCCGGCCGAGACGATCAGCTTGGCGCCGTCCTCGATGCTCATGTCTAGCAGCACAATCTCGGAGCGATAGACATACATCAGGAAACCCGTAGTCGGGTTGGGCGTGCAAGGCATGAACACGGCGACGAGCGGATCGCCGGGCTTGTCCAGCCTCGCATTGATCTCGGTGTCCTTTTCCCCCGCGACGAAGACCAGCGACCATACGCCCTTGCGCGGATATTCAACCATCCCGACCGTGCTGAACATGTCGCTCTTGTGCGAAAGCACCGTCTCGAAAATCTGCTTCAGCGCCTTGTAGACGCCGCGCACCAGCGGCATGCGGCCGAGCAGTCCCTCGCCGAAGCGAACGATCGAGCGCCCAATGAAGTTGGCCGTCAGGAAGCCAATCATCGTGATCATGAACAGGGCCACCACCAAGCCGAAGCCGGGCACCGCGAAAGGCAGGTAATTGTCGGGATTGTAGCTGGACGGGATATAGGGCTTCACCCAGGAATCGACCCAGTGGATGAAGGTCCACGCGATGTAGGCGGTGATCGCCAGGGGCGCAATCACGATGACACCGGTGAGGAAATAATTCCTCAGCCGTGTCATGCCTGACATCTTGATCGGAACGTCGCTCATGGTCCTTCGCAGCTATTGTGCATTGCACGCCGGAATAGACCATTCCTCATGCACGGAGACAATCCACAAACGCGGGAGCGGTTCCGAACCCTGCTATTCGACGGTGACCGACTTGGCGAGATTGCGCGGCTGGTCGACGTCGGTGCCCATCACCACCGCGGTGAAGTAGGCGAGCATCTGGATCGGCAGGGCGTAGATGATCGGCGCGATGATCTCCGGCACGTCCGGCAGCACGATCGTCTCGAGAGTGTTGATGCCGGCCCGCTCGGCACCCTTGCGGTCGGTGATCAGGATGATCTTGCCGCCGCGCGCCGCCACTTCCTGCATGTTGGACACGGTCTTGTCGAAGATGCGGTCGTGCGGCGCGATCACGATCACCGGCATCTTCTCGTCGATCAGGGCGATCGGCCCGTGCTTCAACTCGCCGGCGGCGTAACCCTCGGCGTGGATATAGGAGATTTCCTTGAGCTTGAGCGCGCCTTCCATGGCGAGCGGAAAATTGGTGTCGCGGCCGAGATAAAGCACGTGGCGGTAATGCGCGAGTTCGTGCGCAACCCGGTCGATCTGCTTTTCGAGCTTCAGAACCTGGCTGGCAAAACGCGGCGCCTCGCCTAGTTCGCGCACCAGCGCTTTCTCCTGCTTGGGCGAGATCGTGCCGCGCTCCACGCCGCCGCGCACTGCCAGCGAGGCCAGAACCGAAAGCTGGCAGGTGAAGGCCTTGGTCGAGGCGACGCCGATCTCCGGCCCGGCCAGCGTCGGCAAGGTCACGTCCGATTCGCGCGCGATGGTCGAGCCGCGCACATTGACGACCGCGCCGATCGGAATGCCTTCCTGCCGGCAATAACGCAACGACGCCAGCGTGTCGGCGGTTTCGCCGGACTGCGAGATGAACAGCGCGGCGCTATTCCTCGACAGCGGCATCTCGCGGTAGCGGAACTCCGAGGCGATATCGATGTCGACCGGCAGCCGCGCAAACCGCTCGAACCAGTATTTGCCGACGAGGCCGCTGAGATAAGCGGTGCCGCAGGCGGAGATGGCGAGGCGGTCGAGCGACTTGAAGTCGAACGGCAGGTCGAGCTTGCGGGTCGTGCCCGAAACGAAGTCGACATAATGCGCCAGCGTATGGGAGATGACCTCCGGCTGCTCATGGATTTCCTTTTCCATGAAATGCCGGTGGTTGCCCTTGTCGACCAGGAAGCTGGTGCCGACCGACTGCTGGCGCTTGCGTTCCACCGGCTCGCCGGCCATGTCGTAGATCTGCGCATGGCTGCGGCGCACCACCGCCCAGTCCCCGTCCTCGAGATAGGTGATCGAGTTGGTGAAGGGCGCCAGCGCGATGGCGTCGGAACCGAGATACATCTCACCTTCGCCATGGCCTACGGCGAGCGGCGGGCCGTTGCGCGCGCCGATGATCAAGTCCTCGTCGCCGCGGAACATGATGGCGAGCGCGAAGGCTCCTTCGAGCCGCTTCAGCGCGCGGTGCGCCGCATCCACCGGGCGCGCGCCGCGTTTGATCTCGCGCGCCACCAGATGCGCCACGACTTCCGTGTCGGTCTGCGAGGCGAATTCGTAACCGTCGGCTTTCAACTCGTCGCGCAATTCGGCGAAATTCTCGATGATGCCGTTGTGGACGATGGCCACATCATTGGAGAAATGCGGATGGGCGTTGGTCTCGTTGGGCACGCCATGTGTCGCCCAGCGCGTGTGGCCGATGCCGATCGTGCCGCCAAGCGGCTCCTCGCCGAGCCGGCGTTCCAGATTGATCAGCTTGCCCTGGGAACGGCGGCGGTCGAGCGTTCCGGCCGCGATGGTGGCAACGCCGGCCGAATCATAGCCGCGGTATTCCAGCCGCTTCAGCGCGTCGACAATGAGCGGCGCCACCGGCGACTGGCCCACGATTCCGACAATGCCACACATTCAGCAATCCCTCATTTCATCATGCAAAATAATCCGGCAGCTTTCTAGAAGAAGCCACCGGGCCGGCGATAATCAATTTCGGTGTCAGTCCATGTCACGCGCGTCGCCCGCGTAACTCTATCGTGCGAGGCCTTCTAATCCGTTAGCGCGCTACTCCGCCGCCTTTTTGGCGGAAGCGAGACGTTCGCGCAGCATCCTGCCCCGTTCCGGCAGGATCTTCTGCCGCGCCCGCCCAAAGGCCAGCGCATCGGAAGGCACGTCCTCGGTGATGACGCTGCCCGCCGCGACATGGCCTCCGTCGCCGATGGTGACAGGCGCGACCAGCGACGAATTCGAACCGATGAAAGCCTTGCGCCCGATGTCGGTGTAGGACTTGTTGAAACCGTCGTAGTTGCAGGTGATCGTGCCAGCGCCGATATTGGCCTCGGCGCCGACACGGGCATCGCCGATATAGGCGAGATGGCTGATCTTGGCGCCTTGCTCGACCTTGGCGTTCTTGACCTCGCAGAAATTGCCGACCTTCGCGCGCTCGTCGATATCGGTCCCGGGCCGCAGCCGCGCGAACGGCCCGATTTCGACACGCGAACCGACGTGAGCGCCCTCGATATGGCTGAAGGCATGGATGACCGCGCCACCATCTACCTTGACGCCGGGTCCGAAGAACACATTCGGCTCGATATAGGCGTCCGGCGCGACCTCGGTATCGTAAGCGAAAAACACCGTATCCGGCGCCACCAGCGTAACGCCAGCCAGCATCGCTTCGCGGCGCCGCCGCTTCTGCCAGATCGCTTCGCCCTCGGCGAGTTCGGCTCGGTTGTTGATCCCAAGCGCGTTCTCGAAACTCGCCTCGGTGGCAAAGACGTCGAGGCCCTGGGCAGCGGCGATGGCCACGATGTCGGTCAAGTAGTACTCGCCCTTGGCGTTGTCGTTTCCGACCGCCTCCAGCAATCGCAGTGCGTATCTTCCGTCGATGGCCATCAGGCCGGAATTGCAGAAGGTGACGCGGCGCTCGTCCTCGGAGCAATCCTTCTCCTCGCGGATGGCGACAAGCTTGCCGCCCGTCTCGATCAGTCGGCCATAGCCGGTCGGGTTCGGGGTGCGGAACCCGAGCACCACGACGCCTGCGCCTTGAGCCAGTTTCTCGCGCGCCGCCGTCAGCGCCTTCGCCTCGATCAGCGGCGTGTCGCCGAACATGACGAGCACATCGTCATATCCCCGGGCAATCGCGGTGCGCGCCGCCAGCACCGCGTGCGCCGTGCCAAGCCGCTGTTCCTGGACGAAACTCTCGGCGCGCGGCGCGAATTTCGCCGACGCCTTGCGCATCTCCTCGGCACCATGGCCGATGACCAGCGCGAGATCGCCGGCGCCGGCGGCTTCCGCCGAGCGGGCCACATGCGCGACCATCGGCAGGCCCGCTATTTTGTGCAGCACCTTCGGCAACGCACTCTTCATCCGGGTGCCTTCGCCGGCTGCAAGGATGATCGACAGACAACTTCTCGACGACATGATCACTTTCCGGTTGCAGGGCCATCACTCGCGAGCGTTCTAGCATCGGCGACGCGCACTTCCAACGGTGGCGTGGCCCTGTGCCAAACGGAAGAACAGGGCTCAGCCCAAGCGGGTGAGAACAGGAAAAACTTCCTGCAGCCAATAGGCGCTCGTTTGCAGCCCGCCGGTCATGAACAGCACGCCGGCCACCACCAGCAGCGCGCCGATCGCCTTTTCCACCCGCCCCAGATGGACACGGAAGCGCGAGAGAAAACGCATGAACGCGCCTGAAAACAAGGCAGCGACGAGAAACGGAATACCCAGGCCTAACGAATAGGCTGCAAGCAGCAAAGCGCCCTCGCCCACCGTCGCGCTGCCGCCGGCAAGCGTCAGGATCGGCCCCAGCACCGGTCCGATGCAGGGCGTCCAGCCGAAGGCGAAGGCCAGGCCCATGACATAAGCCGCCACTACGCTCGCCGGTTCGCCGCGCGTCTGGAACCGTGCCTCGCGCGACAGGAAGGGGATTCTTATCACACCGAGAAAATTGAGACCCATCAGGATGATGACGAGGCCGGCGGCGAAGCCGAGCGGTTCCTCCCAAGCGCGCAGCAATCGTCCGATGGTCGATGCGCCGGCGCCGAGCGCCACGAAGACGGTGGAGAAGCCCAGCACGAAAGCGAGCGAGGTCAGCGCCAGCATGCGGCGCGCCGGCACGGGCGTGGCGCTCGCGGCCTGGCCGCGAAAATCGTCGACCGACACGCCGGCCATGTAACACAGATAGGGAGGCACCAACGGCAACACGCAAGGCGAGAGGAATGAAAGCGCTCCCGCCCCAACCGCAGTAAGATATCCGACATCGACCGCCATCGGTAGAAAGCCCTTTTCAACCGCCCGCATATAGACCGTGCGCGGGACGACCTCCAATCACCTTGGCGTGGCGGATCGTCGCCGAGAGTCGGACGGTTCATCGGCGTCCTAGGCTGCGGATTTTTACGATTGACCGGCAGGGGCGCTATCCCTATGTTCCGCCGCATTTCGGGGGTGGCAACGCCGCCCCGCGGGAGCGCATAGCTCAGCCGGTAGAGCAACTGACTTTTAATCAGTAGGTCGTGGGTTCGAGTCCCACTGCGCTCACCAAAAACCTATAAAATTCAATTAGTTACCGGCACGCATTTAGTGGGATGGGCAGACGCTGGAATTGTGTCCGCACTGTGTCCGGAAAAATCACTCAATCAGGATGTCCGCCTCTTTCGCGGCCTCGGCGAACGCCTTCTGAGCCTTGGCGAGCGCCATCCGGTCGTTCGCATGCTCGATGGCTTCCATGACCGCCTCGCGTGCCGCCCGCTGCTTTGTCCCGCCCTTGGTGGGCCATTTGTGCAGGAGGATGTCGGCGGCCTGGTGATTGTTGTTGACGTGGTAGACGGTGAAGCTCTTTCCCAGTGCTACCGGAACCGTGCCGTCCCACCAACCGCTCGCAACCATGACACAACACTCACTCGGCTTGGGCGAATCAATGCGCGAGGCTGCGAGTCGTTGCCCCGATGAAGATAATTCGCGTCACTACGTCTTTTGTTGCGACCTTCCGCCAGGCGCCGTGCTAGGTTGCAACGTGGTTCAACATTCAGGAGCCATCTCGACCGGCTGATCAAGGCCCCGATCAGTCGGTTGGGCCTTCATCATCGTGGTGGCAAAGCTCACCGCAGTCGGTTCGCCGACTCGGGATGCTCTTTGAAATTGCTATGGCTCCTCTAAACCGGTACGACACTCAGGGATGAAAAGCACCCTGTACACCGTCTATCCGCCGCCTAACCCTAACTTGCCCTTTCTGGCAGTGACGTTGATGACTGACGGCACGGTCACCGCTCGCCAGTTCGATACGGAAATCGACGCGGCCACGTACATTCGCGGGGTAGCCGCAGGCGGTGCGCGCGATCCAAAAGCTCACTAGCCCAGCCGGGGTTTACGCCGTTTGTGAACTTGCGAACCGTCGCGTCCGGGATTACGAATTCGCGGTCGTGGGCATTGTTCATGGCGAGCCCACGGTTGGAAGCGCTCCTGCGCTTCCGCCTCTGAAGGGAGCGCTACGAACATGCGCGGCACGGCCACTCATTGCCGAGAGGATCATGGTGCTTTTCAACAACGGCATAGCGACTCTTCCCCTATTGCGATCGGCCGTTTTGGAGATCGGGACACAGTGTCCGGACGACAATGGTATGGCCCACAGAATTTAGGAGTAAAAGCCGAGCAGACCGGCGCACAGGAAGACGGCCATCGCGATGCCGGCTATGGCAGCGAAAAGTGCAACGACCGTCAGGATATCGTGCCCCATCATGCATCCAAAGCGCACGGATCGCCACCGGTGGCAATTGGACTTAGGGGAAGGCGAAAGCCCGGCCGCTCGCGCAGCCAGGCAGATACGAAATCCATTTCGCATTTCGATTATGCGGCCGCCGGCGAAGCAAGCACGATAGTGGCTCCAGCGAACGCCAGCGGCGGCGATGCCGCTGCGCCGGCAATCATCATGCGCCGGTTCATTGCTGCACCACCTTTCCGGGCGCCGGAACGCCTACGATCTTCGCAGCTTCCGCGCAGATGTTTATCAGTTCTCTGCCGGCGAGTTCGTATTCGCCCCACTTTGCGACGACGAGCAGGCGCACCAGCACGTCGACCGCGTTCGCCGACTTCATGGCCATAGCGGCGTCGTAAACGCGATCGGCGGCCTTGGCCTCGGGCGTACCCTCGACACAGCCCGGAAGCGCGTCCAGCGCCTCGTAAACGGCGCGGGCTTCTTGGAGCAGGTCGAGTGAGGTCCGGCGGCGTGGTTTCATGGGCAAGATAGCAGTGGGCAAGCCTTCGGCGGCTGCCCGAACAGCGGTGTTCGGCATGGAAAATCTCCCGGTTCTGGTATAGCTTACAGCATCAACCGTAGCTTGACTTCCAGCATCACGTCAAGCATCGTTCAGAGCATAGGTTCAAGCATCATGGATCAGGAGACGAAGGTGCGAGAGAACAAGCTGCGTCGGATGGCAGACCGCCAAGGCCTGCGATTGACCAAGAGCAGGAGCCGCGACCCAAATGCGATGGACTTCGGACATTACGCCCTTATCGACGTGTCGACGGGTGGCGCGGTAAACCCTGCAATTGCCGGTCGGTGGGTGTGCAGCTGGTCACTCGATGAAGTCGAGTCGTATCTTACGGACCCGTCACCATGAGCGAAACCACACTTGGCACCGGCTCGATTTAGGCTAGGTTCCGCGAGTTTGCCCGACCGTTCGAGGAGCTTTACGAGCATCTGCGAAATCTCCCCGGCGCAGAGCTGCAAGCGTTTTGGCTGAACAGCAGCCGCCTGGGTCGAGACCGCATGTCGCCGGCGAAAGAAGAAGCGCAGTCAGCAATGACACATCTGGCGCTCGACATCATCAATGCGCGGCAAGACGCTCGAGCCGTCCAGCCGCCACCGAATGTGGGCAACACCCTCCGACTGGTGAAGGGCTGACATCTTCATCCCCGAGAACGGCGGCGGCGCTGGCGTGAGGCTGCGGAATTAACGGTTAATCACGCTCGAACCATCGTAACTTTTAGCCGTCTTCGCTAGTCTAATGAGTGCGAAATTGGGGAAGGTGTCGTGGCCGAGCCAACCCATCCGTCAATGCATCCGCTGGCGACAGAACACCTCCCGCCATTCGTCACCATGCCCGGAGAGACTGACATCCTCTTCGATGTGTCGGTCGTCATCCTCATCGTGATATTGGTGCTGTTCGGGATATTTTACTTCAAACTAATCGTATGGCCACATCAGATTGCGCATCGAGAGAACCGCGCGCGCGCCGGCATTGTGGGTGTGCTCGGACTTATTCTCTCGTCACGCACAACCACATGTTCTGGCTCGCAGGTTTGATGCTCGCGATCATTCATATCCCAGACATCATGACGCCAATTGTCTCTATCGCGGAGCCGGCGAAGCGTATTGCCGGGAGAAGATGTCCCACCTGGCAGATTGAGATCGGAACGAACCAAGCGCCGCCCAATGTGTAATGTGATGTCCGACAACTTGTCGGAGTAGAACCCAACGACCGCGAGCGGACATCCGCCGTGTGGGCTAGACCGAGAAGATTGAAACGGAGTTGGCGTTGGCCCTGCGCTTCTCCTTCAAGCTAAACCTCTCCGCTATTATGGCCGCTAGTTGCTCGGTTGATTTGCCGACGGCATCGGGGCCGAGGAGCGCGATGACCCGCTTCCGGGCACTAGCTTCAATCTGGGCAGGCGTTCGCTGTGGCTTCGACATGTCGTTAATGTGCCATCCAAGTAGGGTCATTGAAAGGCGGAATGTCGAGTCTTTTCCAGTTGCTGCCGTGTCAGCCGCCCTAGGCCTTCTCGTGGAGGTTCATGCCGGCATCCTAGCATGAGTGTCGGGCGAGCGGCTTTTTCGGGACACCGCGCCTGCTGACATGCTACGACCTTTCACTGTCATCGGAGAGTGGAAATCATGAAGAGAACATTTGCCAACACTGATGGCAGGACTATCGGCTCGCTGACTGTCCTTCAGGGCCTCATTGCTCAACTGATTGCGGAGCACCCCAGCGGAGCCAAGATCTTGGGAAGCGTTGACAACATATCCAAGAATTTCGAACAAAGCGCGAAGGACGCTGCCGCCGCCGGCAATGATCAGCTATTCACGTTCTACAATGACGTTGTTACGGGAATGGACGACACTGCCCACATCGTGCGTGAATATGTCGCGTCAATCCGGGATGGAAAATAAACGGCCCCTACTAACAGGCTGATGAAAAAGTCCCGAGGATACCCGTTTTGAGTCTGGTTTGTGCCCCGTCTGAGTCTGGGACGTTCCGTGAACAGAGAGGTTTTTCAACAGATGGGGTGATTGGGGTCTCGCCCGAGCCCAGATGCGGGCGGCTGCTCCTGTCGGGATGTTAGAACGTGGTCGCCTTGGAGCGCCACAAACATCGGGAAGGAGCAGCCGTGAAGTATTTTGCTGGATTAGACGTATCTTTGGAAGAGACCGCGATTTGCGTCGTCGATGAGAGCAGTCGGATCGT
>NZ_JBEBMH010000019.1:0-118507 GCF_040081985.1 Mesorhizobium yinganensis
CTCGATCGCCTAACTCACCATTGCCATATCCTGGAGACCGGAAACGACAGCTTCCGCTTCAGGAACAGTTCGGCAAAACCCGTCAAACCCGCGAAGGAGAAAACCAAAAACTTGACCCCGACCTGACCCAGACCCATCATCCACCCGGGTCAGTTCTCAGTGGAAACCCCGGGTCAGTTCTTCGCGGAAATCAACATGCGGGGCTCGGCGCGGGCATGGAAGACGCCGACATGCTCGTAATTGTAGCCGGCGAGCAGGCCCTGCATCTCGGCATCGGCTCCTGGCGCGTCACCGATCAGCACGCCGTGCTCGGCCGCGACGATCGCACCGATCCGCTCGATCGCGGGGACGGGCAGTTCGAAGATGTCGCGGGAACCGCCAAGAAATATCATCGCCATGGTCGCTCTCCTTTCTCTCAAATCAACCGCGCCGACCCGGCTCTCCTCTCACTCTCCCGCGCGAGGGATCGTCACCGAAGGCCGAGACGGCGGAGCCGGCTCGGGGAGCGGCGGCACGCCGCGACTAGAGCCCGGCCGGCCGCAGGCCGGTGCGCCCGGACCGGTCAGAGGACAATCGAGCCGCTCGCGTACCTGAGCCACCTGCCGACCGGCCTCCGCGCTGAATTCGGCAGGCCGGAACGGAAGGGTGCACAAGAAGATCCCGACCGCGGACGGTCGGGTTCTTCGACGTGGCAAAGGGAAGGGACGCTCACGCGCCACCATCCGTGAACCGCCAGACCGGGATGCCGAGGCGGCGGGCCTTATCGGCGAGGTTCTCGGTGATGCCGGAGCCGGGGAAGACGATCAAGCCGTAGGGCATCACCGAAAGCAGTTGGTCGTTGCGGCGGAACGGGGCGGCCTTAGCGCGCCGGTTCCAGTCCGGCTTGAAGGCGATCTGCGTGACCTTGCGGTTTTCAGCCCAGCACGCTGCAATGCGTTCGGCTCCGCGCGGGCTGCCGCCGTGCAGCAGGACCATGTCGGTGTGCTTCTCGCGGGCCTTGTCGAGCGCGTCCCAGATCCGGTCATGATCGTTGCATTCAAGACCACCGGCGAAGGCGATCTTGGTGCCGGCCGGGACCAGCACCTCGGTTTCGGCGCGGCGTCGTGCTGCGAGGAAGTCTCGGCTGTCGATCACTGCCGCGGTCATCGCCTGATGGGAGACCTTGGAGCCGGTGCGCGGCCGCCATGCCGAGCCGGTCTCCGCCTCGTAGAGGTCGGCCGCCTCGTCGCGCATGATTTCGAGGACATTGCGGCGCTCGATGTAGGTGATGCCCTCGGCCGTGAGCCGTTCCAGCTCGACGGACTTGACCTCGGAACCGTCTTGTTCGCCTTGGCTCGAGCGCTGGGCGTTCTCGTTACGGTCCAGGCTGCGGGCGACGCGCTCGGCGGCGCGGTGGAAAACGTTGGTGAAGGACCAGAGCAGGTCGTCGAGGTCGGGTTCGAGCCTGGTGTCGCCGAGCATGCCGCCGAAGGTCTCGACGATCCCGGCGAGACCAGCCCGGATCACCTCGTCGTCGGGCAGCGGCCGGGGATCGGGCTCGTCCTGATGCGGACGATGGCCGTACATCTGTAGTTCTAGGATGACGCGGTCGGTCGGCGAGGAGGCGTGATAGGGCTCGTAGGCGTCGTCGAAAGGAAGCTCGTAGGTCATGGCGTGTCTCCGTCGGTTGGGGCCGCGCCTATCGCGGCCTGACAGCGATGCCCGGCCGCGCCCCGGGCGCGGCCGCACCGAAGGCCGAAGCGAAGCGGAGGACGGCGCAGCCGTTGCGGCCGTGGCCGGGGGGTGGCAGGGATCGCCTCTCAGGCAGGCCGCGGGAACGGCCTCTCCGATGGACTGCCGCCATGCCTGCAGGATTCCCAGTGACGCTGCCCTGCCCGCCTGCCGGCCTGGGCCGCTCATCCGGACGACAGGAAGCGACGGGCATCCTCAGCGACGAGCTGATCGCGGAGCCATGCCGCGAGATGAGTGGGGCCGAGATGGCGCAGATCGTCGTTGAAGTCGCCAAGCTGCGGCTGCAGTGACAGAGCGAGGATTCCGGCCGCGCCTGCGCGCTGGCCGAGACGCTCGATGCCATGCCGGCCGGCGGCGTCCGCATCGGCGGCGATGTAGGGCCGGCGGACCGGGCAGATTTCTGAGCAGTGGTTGAGACGGAGATCGAAGCAGCGCGCCCTGCGGATCGAGTTGCCATCTGCTTGGCAGCATTGCGCAGCACGCCGTTCGACAAGGCCCCGATCGAATCCGGAAAGCCCCGTGGTGTCCGAGGCGGCAGGTCGGAGATCCAGGAAAGCAGCGTCTCGAGATTTCCGGCCTTGCCCGGCGACGGGACGAAGCTGAACGGATCCGACGCTGGCGTCTTGTCGATGACGGTGAGGCGGGTCTCGGCGGTGGTGCCGTGGCGGGCATAGACGCGGCCGTCGATCGCTGCGGTGAAGACCACCCTGCCCTGCTGCTGCAGCCGCTCGAAGGCGGACCGCCATTTGGGGTTTTCGGGCGACAGCCCGGTGCCTGTGATGCCGACTAGACGGCCGCCGGCGCTCAGGCGTGCGAATGCGGAGGAAAGGTGGCGCCAAGCCGCGTCGGCGACACGACCATCGACATAGGCGCCCACGGTGAACGGAGGGTTCATCAGCACGACGGACGGCTTGATCGCGGGGTCGAGATGGTCGTCGATATGGGCGGCGTCGTGCCGGGAGACGGGAATGTTGGGAAAGAGGAGGCCGAGCATATCGGCGCGGGTCGCCGCAAGCTCGTTGAGCGCTATTGATGCGCGAGCGATCTCGGCATGAAGGGCGAGAAGGCCGGTGCCGGCCGAAGGTTCGAGAACGAGATCCGAAGACACGATCGCGGCGGCGTGAGCAGTGACGAAGGCGAGCGGCAGCGGCGTCGATAGCTGCTGCATGGCCTGGCTCTCGTCGGAGCGACGCGTGTGGGTCGGAACGAGATCGGCGATGCGCTTGATCATCGCCAGTGTCGCCGCAGGCGATGTCGACCGGGACAGGATCGCCGGTCCGAAGCGGCGCAGAAACAGGATCTGGACGGCTTCGAGCGCCTCATAGGCGTCCTTCCAGACCCAGAAACCTTGCGCATCCGTACCGCCAAAGCTGTCGGTCATGGCGACGCGCAGTGCGGCGGTGGTGACGGACTTACCCTGTTCCAGGAAGGGCAGAAGCTGGATGGCCGCCTGGTGGATAGTCTGGGCGCCATCGAGGGTATTGGATGCTGCCGCGGCAAGGGGAGTGGCCGTCCGCGCGACGGCCGGTGTGGGCGTGACAATGTTCATGGAGATGTCCTTCGAGCGAGAGTGTATCTGCCCTCCGGCACACTCTCTGCGCCGGCCGGGCCGCACTCCTCGCGGCCCCGCTCTCCCTCCAGCATCGCGGAAGAAAGAACCCAACGTTTCTCAACCCGCACTTGTCCGGTGCCTACCTCCGGCCGAGAAGTGCCCTCGTTTGGTCGTAGGATCGTATGCGCCATTCACTGACAGCAGACGAAATTGGTGCCCCCACTTGAGGATGCGGAGGTCAGATGCCCGTCGAGATCAACTCCGGAGCGTTGCGGATCGGAATTTTGATCTTTGATGCGCGGCTTTCGCGGCAGATGCGTCCGATACGGCAGCGAACTTTGGAAAACCTCACCTTATTAAATATACTAATTCCATAGACATTACTCGCATCCAGCTCGGCAATCGGAGAAGCATGTGGCGTTCGCGCAGAATGACTCTATCGGGAGCAACCGTCGCCATCCTGCTCCGAGAGCGCCTGGGGCCGCACCCACGATATACCTGTCGCGTGTCGCTCTGCGCAGATTTCCGTGGTCTATTGTCCGCCGTAGCATTACACCGATCCTGCTTATCGCGATCTGGCAATATGCGAGCCTCGCCGGCTGGGTCGATCCGTCTGTCCTCGCGCCGCCGTCGCAGGTCTGGGCGACCTTCGTCGACCTATCGCGTACCGGCGAAATCCTGACCCATGTCTTCACCTCGCTGCAGCGCGTCCTGCTCGGGCTGGCGATCGGCGGATCGGTCGCGGTCGTGCTCGGCGTTGTCTCGGGTCTCTCCCGCTTCGGCGAGGAAGCAATCGACCCGCCATTGCAGATGATACGCGCCATGCCGTCGCTGGGCACCGCGCCGCTGCTGGTCATCTGGCTCGGTATCGACGAGGGCGTGAAGGTCGGGCTGGTGGCGATCGGCGTGGTATTTCCGCTGTACATCAATCTCTACAAGGGTATTCGCGGCATCGATCCGCGCTTCGCCGAACTCGCCCGGATGTGCGGCGCCAGCCGGCGGGAACTGCTTTCGCGGGTGATCCTGCCGGGCGCGCTGCCGTCGGCGCTGGTCGGCCTGCGGCTTTCGCTCGGCATCGCCTGGCTCAGCCTCGTCATCGGCGAAGGCATCAACGCTCAGGGCGGCATCGGCTACCTCGTTGCGCAAGGCCGCAATGCGCTCCAGACCGACTGGATCATCCTCGGCCTCGTCCTCTACGCCATCCTCGGCCTGCTGATGGAGGCGCTGGTGCGCCTGCTGGAAAAGCGCCTGCTGCCGTGGAACCGGAGTTTCCTGAAATGACCGCCGTGGCAAGGCATACGGCGGTCGAGCGCGAGGCGCCGGCGCTTAGCGCCGCCGCCGTGCGCAAGGATTTCGGCGAGCGTACCGTGCTCGACGGCGTCAGTCTTTCCGTGCCGCGTGGCCGGATCCTTGCCATCGTCGGCGAATCCGGCTGCGGCAAGAGCACGCTTCTGCGGCTCTTCGCGGGTCTGGAGACCGTCACCTCGGGTTCCGTCGGCGTCGACGGCAACGTCTCCATCGCCTTCCAGGATTCACGCCTGCTGCCTTGGCTAAAGGTCTGGGAGAACGTCGCCTTCGGTCTTCCCGTATCCGGTGCGGAACGGCGCGCCAAGGCGCTCGCGGTTCTGGAAGAGGTCGGGCTGCGCCGGCTCTCGGAAGCGTGGCCGGCCACCTTGTCCGGCGGCGAGGGGCAGCGCGTGGCGCTTGCCCGCGCCCTGATCCGCGACCCTTCTGTGCTGCTGCTGGACGAGCCGTTCGGCGCACTCGACGCGCTGACCCGTATCCGTATGCACGCTCTGCTGCTCGGCCTTTGGAAAAAGCACGGCTTCACGGTGGCGCTCGTGACCCACGACGTCGACGAGGCGTTGACCCTCGCCGACAGCGTCGTCGTGCTCGGCAGTGGCAGGGTGCTGGACCAGTTCGACATCCCGGCGTCGCGGCCGCGCAACCGGCTGGACGCAACCTTCGGACGGCAGCGCGAGCGTGTGCTCGGTCGGCTCGGCGTCCCCTCACTCTGATCCCGAATTTGAAAGGACCTGATATGACTGTTTCCGCTCGCCGCACGCCCAGACGCCGCATGCTTACCGGCATCGCCGGCGCCATCGCGGCCTTGACGATCAGTTCCTCGGCTTTTGCCGAAGATGTCGTGCTCAAGGTCGGCGTTCCGCAGGCTTTCGGCTATTTCGCGGCGCTCTGGCAGAAGGATGTGCAACTGCCAGGCGTCAAGGTCGAGTACAAATACTTCCCCAACAGCGCCGACCTGAACGATGCGATCCTCGCCGGCGCCGTCGATATCGAGGACCAGGGCGAGATCGGGCCGATCCAGATGGCGGCCAACGGCTCGAAGAACAAGGTGGTCGCCTGCACCGGGTCGAACGGTCACAACACCAACCTGATCGTGCGGCCGGAAGTCCAGGCCAAGAGCTTCGCCGACCTGAAGGGCAAGCGCATCGCCTATGCCCAGAATAACAACCACAAGCTGTTCGTCGTGCATCTCCAGAAGGCGCACGACTTGAAGGACGAGGATTTCACTTCGGTGAACATCTTTGGAGCAGAAGCCGTGTCGGCCTTTGTCACCGGACAGGTCGATGCGACCTCCCAGAACTCGCCGACCGCCGCGCAGATACTGGAGAAGGTACCCGGCAGCTATGTGCTGGCGCGCGGCGACCAGTACGACATCAGCAACCTCTATTGCATCTTCGCCACGCCCGGCGCGGTCGAGACGAAGGCCGAGGCGATCCGCGCCTTTATCCGCGAATACGAGAAGACCATCAAATGGGCGAAGGCCAATCCGGACGAGTACGTGAAGCTGGTCGCGCCCAAGCTCGGCGTCTCCGAGAACGCGGTCCGCACCGCGCTCGACAACAATTCGGACGGGCTCGCGGTCATCGATGACGCCTTCCTCGCGGCCAAGCAAGCCTATGCGGACGAGATCTTCGAGACAGGCATTATCCGCAAGAAGCTCGATGTGCGTGACCTGTTTCTGACCGACTTCAACGACGCCATCGCGGCGCCGGTCGCGCCGCAGGTGAACCAGTGAGCCCAGCGCACAACGCCGTGCGGTTCGGTGTCTGGGCGCCGCACCACGGCTTCTTCGGGGCGGACAGCCACCCCGAAGATTTGCCGGACGCCAGCTACCACCACAACCGCGAGGTCGTGGTGGAGGCGGAGAAGCTTGGCTTCGACGCAACGCTGATCGCGCAGCACACGATCAGTCCGCGCGATCCGGAAGCGGACGTGCTCGAGGCGTGGACGGCGTCCGCGGGCATCGCGGAGGCGACCAGCCGGATCGAGATCATCGCTGCAATCAAGCCCTACCTCTACAATCCGGGCATTCTGGCGAAACTGGCGACCGGCATCGACCAGATTAGCCGCGGCCGGTTTGGCATCAATCTGGTCAGCGGCTGGTTCGTGCCGGAGATGAAGCAGCTCGGACTGCCGATCCTCGACCACGACACCCGCTACGACTATTCGGCCGAGTGGCTGCAGATCGTACGTGGCCTGCTAGCTGGCGAGACGGTCAGCCGCGGCGGCGACTTTGTCGGTGTCGACGGCCTGATCCTCCGGCCCCGGCCGCAGAGAGCGGGCGGCGTGCCAGTCTATTTCGGCGGCGAGTCCGAGCCCGCGCGCGTTCTGGCGGCCGAGCAGGCCGACGTCTACTTCATCAACGGCCGCAACCTGGCCGACACGACCGCGCTGATCGCTGACCTGCTGTCGCGGTCGCGGACCAAGGCGCCGCTGCGCTTCGCGCTCTCGGCCTTCGTCATCGCCCGCGAAACGGAAGCCGCGGCCAAGGCCGAGTTCGAGCACCTGCTGTCACTGGTCGCCCGCAACAACACCGGGCGGCTCAAGGCCGGCACGGATTCAGCGGTGCAGATGATGAAAGTCAACGCGGGCGTGCCGGTGGTAGGCACCAATGGTGGGACCAATGCCGGACTGGTCGGCAGCTACGACCAGGTGGCGGAGCGCATCATCGCCTTCCGCGCGGCGGGCATCGACCTGTTCATGCTGCAGTTCCAGCCGCTGCTCACCGAGATGCGGCGTTTTGCCGAGCACGTCATTCCCCGTGTGCGCGAACGCGAAACGGCGCAGTTGGAGGCGGCGGAATGAACGTCCGTCCGTCCCCGCTGCACCGCGCAGCGCATGTTGTCGCCTCGGAGGCCGAGGCGATCGACATCGCCAAGGCCTATGCCGACCGCATCCGTCCAGGCGCGTCGGCGCGGGATTCGGAGCGGAGGCGTCCCGTCGCCGAGATCGAGGACCTGCGCGCGACCGGACTGCTTGGCATCACCGTCCCGCGCGCCTTCGGCGGGCCCGAAACGTCGATCCGGACGCTGGTCGAGGTGTTCCGCATCATCTCGGCGGCGGATCCTGCGATCGGGCAGATCCCGCAGAACCATTTCTCACATCTGGAGAATGTTCGGGTGCTCGGCACGCCGGAGCAGCAGAAATTCTTTTACGGTGGCGTGCTGGCCGGGCAGCTCTGGGGCAATGCACTGTCGGAGCGCGGCACGCCAAAGGGCGGCTACGCCAACATGAAGACGCGAATCCTGACGCGGCCCGACGGCAGCCAAGCGCTGACCGGGCGCAAGTTCTACACGACCGGCGCGCTGTTCGCGCAATGGCTGCCGGTCGCCGCGCTCGACGAGCAGGGCCGCGCCCATATGGTCATGGTGGAGCGCCACGCGCCGGGCGTCGACATCATCGACGACTGGAACTCGATGGGCCAGCGGGGCACCGCCAGCGGCACCGCAATCTTCGACGACGTGACGGTGACCGCGCGCGACATCGTACCGATCTGGCAATACGATTCCCGCCCGACGACCAGGCTCGCGTTTGGGCAGATCATGCATGTCGCGGTCGACATCGGCATCGCCCAGGAAGCACTGGCGGACACCACGGCCTATGTACGGGAGCGCTCTCGGCCCTGGTATGGGGCGGACCTCGAACGGGCGGGCGACGATCCGCACATCATCCGCCGTGTCGGCGAGCTGTTCGTCGAGATCGAGGCGGCGCATGCGCTGCTGCTGCACGCAGCCGACACATTCGATCGCGTTCTGGCTGCGCCATTGGACGAGGCCGCGACGATACGGCTTGCGATCCTTGTCGCCGCCGCCAAGGCAGCCGCGTCGGCCGTGTGCGTCAAGGTGGCGAACGATCTCTTTGCGCTCGCCGGCACCAGCGCGGCGGACGAGAAGTGGAATCTCGACCGCCATTGGCGCAACGCCCGCACCCATACGCTCCACGATCCGGAGGTGTGGAAATACCACTACATCGGCGATTTCGTCCTCAACGGCCGCACGCCGCCCCGCCAAGCCCTCATCGTCTAGGAAAGGACCTTGCCATGAACATCGCCACGCCCATCGGTTCGCGCCAGTCGGCCGCCGAGCAGACTTCACAGGACGTCTGGTACACCGTCTGCCCGGTTCCCTCGGCCGCCAGCATCGCTCTCGCCCGCGGCGACTACGAGCAGGAGTTCCAGGGCTCCGACGTCACGCTGCACTCGATCCGCTCGCACCCCGATCGCAAGGTGCGCGAGGCGCATTACGACCAGTCGCATCCGAATCTGTTCCGCGAGGGCGGCAACATTCCGCCGATCACGTCGAAGTCGAAAGGGCAGAATCTCCGCGTCATCGGCCTGTCCTGGATCGAGCACTATTCGTCGGTTCTTGCGCTGCCGGGGTCGGGCATCAAGACGGCGGCGGACCTGAAGGGCAAGCGCCTCGGCCTGATCAAGCGGCCGAACGATCCGGTCGATTTTCCGCGCGCCACGGCACTGCGCGGCTACGTCACGGCGCTAGAAAGCGTCGGGCTCGGCTATGAGGACGTGACCTTTGTCGACATCGTCTTGGACGAGCCGCTGGTCGGCAAGCCGCCGGAAGCCGGCGCGCTCAGCAGTTCGTATTTTTCGGCCCGCGTTACGCGCAAGCGGCAAGGCCCGGAACTGCGCGCACTGCTGACAGGCGAGGTGGACGCGATCTACCAGTCGAGCCAGGGCGTGGAACTGGCGACCCTGCTCGACGCGCATGTCGTCGCGGATGTCAGTGCCTACACGGACAAGAAAAGCTGCATCAACAATCTGGCCCCGGTCGCCTTCACCGTGCGCGGCGAATTGCTCGACAGCCGGCCGGACGTGGTGGCGCGCTACCTGGCCCGGGCGATCAAGACGGCGCGCTGGGCGGCCGCCAATCCGTCGGACGCGAAACGCCAGATCGCGCGCGACTCGAGCATCGCCGAGGAATGGGTCGATGCCGCCTATTCACCGCAGGTGGCCAGCGTGCTGGAGCCCAGCCTGACGCCGGAACTGATCGGCCTGCTGGAAGACCAGAAGAACTTCCTGCTGAAATACGGCTTCATCCCGAATGATTTCAGCGTGCCGGATTGGATCGCCCATGAACCGCTCGCCGAGGCCCGCCGCCTCGCGGACGAGGCGAAGTAGCAGACATGCAGGCTGGCGAGACACGCGGCATACTATCGGCCGATGGGCTCGCGGGCCTGTTCTTCCTTACGCTCGGGCTGTTCTTCCTGTTCCATTCCTTCGGCTACGGGATGGGTAGCCTGCGCGATATCGGGCCGGGATTCTTCCCGGCGCTGGCCGGCGGGATTCTGGCCGTGCTGGGCGCGGCCGTCATCGCCCGTGGTTTCGTCGCGCCAGTATCGGCCGGGACCATCGCCTGGCGGCCGCTGATCGGCGCGCTGGCGCCGGTGGTCCTGTTCGCGGTCTCGTTGAAGACGCTCGGGCTGGCGCTGGCGGCATTTCTGCTGGTTGGCGTCTCGCTGGCGCTGACCCGCCAGGCCCCGCTGCGGCAGGCATTTGCTGCGTCGCTTGTTCTGGCTGCCTTCGCCGTCGGCACCTTTGGATACGCCTTGCAGATCCCTCTCAAGCTGTGGCCTTGGTGATGGATTTCTCAGCTATCCAGGGACTTTGGGGCGGCCTCGAGGTTGCGATCCAGCCCGTCAATTTGCTGCTCTGCTTCGTCGGCGTGGTGCTCGGCACGCTGGTCGGTGTGCTGCCGGGCGTCGGCCCGGTGGTGACGATTTCGCTGCTGCTGCCGCTGACCTTCGGCCTCGATCCGGTCGCGGCGCTGATCATGCTGGCCGGCATCTACTACGGCGCCCAGTATGGCGGCTCCACCACCGCGATCCTGCTCAAGCTGCCGGGCGAGACGTCGGCGGTGCTGACTTGCCTCGACGGCCACGAGATGGCCAAGCAGGGCCGTGCCGCGTCGGCGCTTGGCATCTCGGCGATCGGTTCCTTCGTCGCGGGCATCTTCGGCACGCTGGTCGTGGTGATGCTGGCGCCAGTGCTCGTCTCGGTCGCGCTGAAATTCGGTCCCGCCGACTATTTCTCGCTGATGTTCGTCGGTCTGATCGCGTCGGTGTTGGTCTGCCAGGGCGGCATGCTGAAGGCGGTCGCGATGATCTTTGTCGGGCTGCTGCTCGGCATCGTCGGCACCGACGTCTACACCGGCATCGCGCGCTTCAGCTTCGGCCAGCCGGAACTGCGCGACGGTGTCAATTTCGTCGTCGTCGCGATGGGCCTGTTCGGCTTCGGCGAAATCATCGCCAATCTCGAGCAGGGCACAGTCGATGGCAAGCTGGCGCAGAAGGTGCGCAACGCGTTCCCGACGCGGCAGGATCTGCGCCAGTCCTGGAAGCCGATCCTGCGCGGCACGGGCATTGGCGCGGCGCTTGGCGTGCTGCCGGGTGCAGGCGCTGCGGTCGGCGCGTTCGCCGCCTACGCGTTCGAGAAGAAGATCTCGCGCACGCCGCAGCGCTTCGGCCACGGCGCCATCGAAGGCGTCGTTGCGCCCGAGGCCGCCAACAACGCCGCCGCCCAGACCAATTTCATTCCGCTGCTGACGCTCGGCCTGCCGTCCGGCGCGGTAATGGCGCTGATGGCGGGCGCGATGATGATCCACGGCATTGCGCCCGGGCCAGACGTGATGACGACGCGGCCGGAGCTGTTCTGGGGCCTGATCGCTTCGATGCTGATCGGCAACGTGCTGCTGCTGTTCCTCAACCTCAACCTGATCCGCGTCTGGGTTCGCGTGCTGCAGGTGCCTTACGCGCTGCTGTTCCCGCTCATCCTGCTGCTCTGCTCCATTGGCATCTACAGCCTGAACAACAGCGTGTTCGACGTCGGGCTGACCGCGCTGTTCGGCGTCCTTGGGTACTTCTTCATCAAGACGGGCTGCGAGCCGGCGCCGCTGCTGATGGGCTTCATCCTCGGCCCGATGATGGAGGAGTATCTCCGCCGCGCGCTCGTGCTGTCGCATGGCGACGTGACCGTCTTCGTCACCCATCCTATCAGCGCGACGCTGCTTGGCGTCGCGGTGCTGATTATCACGACGCTGGTCTGGCGGCCTGCCGCCACCGTTTTCCGCAAGGCGTCCGGCGCGGCGCCCGCGCAACCCACAACCTCAATCCCCGCTGACACAGGAGCATGATCCCATGAACCTCAAACTGACCACGCTTGCACTGGCCCTCACCACCGTCCTCGCAGCGCCCATGGCGGCACACGCCGAGTTCCCTGAAAAGCCGATCACCATCATCATCCAGGCCGCGCCCGGGGGCAGTCCAGACATCCTCGCCCGCATCATCGGCAAATACATGAGCGAGCGCGTCGGCCAGCCGGTTATCGTCGAGAACAAGCCAGGCGGCGCCGGCAACATCGCAGCCGAACTGGTGGCGAACGCCGCACCCGACGGCTACACGCTGCTCGGCACCAGCGACTCGCTGTCGATCAACCAGACGCTGTTCACGGATCTGCCGTTCCATGCCGAGACGAGCTTTGCGCCAGTGATCCAGGCGATCTCCGCGCCGCAGGTCCTCGCGGTGAACGAGGACATTCCGGCGAACAATCTGCAGGAATTCCTGGCGCTGGCGAAGAGCAAGCCGGGCGAAGTCTCGCTGGCGTCGCCGGCCATCGGGACGACCGGCCAACTGGGCGTGCTGCTGCTGGAGAACATCACCGGCATCGACGTGACGCCGGCGGTCTACAAGAGCGCGCAGCCGGCGTTGACCGACGTGCTGGGCAAGCATGCGGACGGCATCATCGTGACGCTGGCGCCGGCGCTGCCGCACATCAAGAGCGGCAAGCTGAAGGCGCTGGCCGTCTCGCCGTCGGAACGCAGCGCCGCACTCCCCGACGTGCCGACCTTCGTTGAGCAGGGCGTGCCCGAGTTCAACTTCACCTCGTGGCAGGGTTTTGTCGCGCCCGCCGGGACGCCCGCCGACGTGATCGCCAAGCTCAACACCGAAATCAACGCCGTAATCGCCGATCCGGCGGCTCGCGCGCAATTGATCGAGCAGGCCTTCGAGCCTGTCGGCGGCACGCCGGAGGAACTGGGCGAGGTCATCAAATCGGGCATCACGCGCTGGGCCGAAGTGATCAAGGCGAACAACATCCCGCCGGTGAACTGACGCTCCCGACAGCGGAAACAGCCTCGGCGACCCGGACCAATCGAGTTGCCGAGGCGGCTGTGTGCGACATCTCCGCGAGAGCGAACAAGTTTCCACGCGTGCCGCCAACATTAGGCTGCCTTCTCTTCCATAGCCGATCAAATCTGTAGACTTAAGGTCATGAATTCCCTCTTCCAGGGACGCGGCACATGAGCCGCTCTCAGCAACCTTTCATCGCACAGCGTCGCGGATCGCGGCGACATGCAGACCGACAACGGAGCCAACGATGACGAACAGACGTGATTTCCTTCGGCTATCCGGCGCGCTCGCCGGCGTGACGCTGCTGCCCGGCCTGGTGGAGCAGGCCATGGCGCAAGACGTGAAGAAGGGCGGTCACCTCGTTGTCTCGCTGGTGCCAGAGCCGCCGGCTCTGGTGCTGCAGGGCACGCATCCCTCGCACGTGATCATCCTCAACGTCTCGGACGGGCTGGTGTCCTATGGCGAAAAAGGCGAACTGATCCCGCAGATCGCGTCGTCCTGGGAGCAGAGCGACGACGGCAAGCAGGTCACGATCCATGTCCGCGAGGGCGTGAAGTGGCATGACGGCACGCCGCTGACCGCGAAGGATGTGAAATTCTCGATCGAGGTCGCGCAGAAGACCAACACGATCTCCGGCCCGACGCTGCGCAGCATCAGCTCGGTCGAGGCAACGGACGACAATATGGTCGTGCTCAACTTCAGCACCCCGTCGCAGGCCTTCTGGTCGGTGATCGACGGCGCGAAGACGCAGATCATTCCGGAACATCTCTACAAGGACGGCGACCCGCTCACCAATCCATACAACATCAAGCCGGTCGGCAACGGCCCGTTCAGGTTCAAGGAATGGGTGCGCGGCAGCCATTTGACGGTCGAGCGCAATCCCGACTATTGGGACCAGGGCAAGCCCTATCTCGACGAGATCACCTTTCGCTTCCTTCCCGACGCCGGCGCCCGCGCCATCGCGCTGCAGACTGGCGAGGCGCATTACGCGCCGCTGCTCGCCATTCCGCTCGTGGAAGCGAAGCGCATCGAGGCCTCGGCGGACTCGCCCCTCTCGATCGAGCGCAGCGGCTGGGATTCGATCGCGCCGATCTACTTCCTCAATCTCAACCTGGAGCGCGAGTTCTTCAAGGATGTCCGCGTCCGCAAGGCGATCGCGCATGCGCTCGACCGCAAGCTTCTCGCCAACAACGGCTTCTTCGGCTACGCCAAGCCGGCGACCGGACCGATCGCCAGTTATCAGGAGCGGTTCTACACGCCGGACACCGAGCAGTACGACTTCAATGTCGAGAAGGCCGAGCAACTGCTCGACGAAGCGGGCCTGAGCAAGGACGCCAACGGCGTCCGGCTCTCCTTCGACAACATGCCGATCCCCTATGGCGAGGACTACACCCGCACCGCGCAGCTGATCCAGCAATTGCTGAAACGCGTCGGTATCCAGGTCGAGCTGAAGAGCTATGACGTTGCGACCTATTTCCGGAAGCTGAACGTCGAGCGGGACTACGATACCGCGTCGCTCTACTACTCAACCTTCTCCGACCCGCAGATCGGCGCCGCGTTCCGACGCTATTGGTCGAAGGCGAAGGAGACCCCGGCCGGCGGCAATTCTTCGGCGTATGTCTCGGCCGAAGCCGACCGGCTGATCGAGGCGGCGCTGGTCGAGCCGAATGTCGAGAAGCGCCACCAGCTGATCGTCGAACTGCAGAAGCTGGCGCAGACCGAGCTGCCGTCGATCTCGCTCCTGGAGCTGGAGTTCTTCCGCGTCCGCTCCAAGCGGCTGGAGGGCATAAACAACGGGCCGTTCGGCGCTTTCGCCTCGCTGGCTTCGGCCTCGTTCAAGGACTGACCGCGTGACGCAGCCGCAGGCGGACGCCGGACCGGACGCGGGGGGACGCACACTCGCGCGCCTCCTCCGCTCATTTCCGCGGCCGCCTTACTGGCTCTATCGCGTGCTGCAGATCGTTCCGGTGGTCTTCCTGATCATCACCATCAATTTCTTCCTGCTGCGCCTGGCGCCGGGCGACATCGCCGACGTGATGGCCGGCGAGGCGGGCGCCTATTCCGTGGAGTTCACTGAAAAGCTACGCCAGGATTTCGGCCTCGACCGGCCGCTGCTGACGCAATACGTGACCTATGTCGGCAAGGTGTTGCAGCTCGACCTCGGCTGGTCGCACCGCAACGCGCAGACGGTGCTGAGCCTGGTGCTGGAGCGGCTCTCGGCGACGGCTGTCCTCGTCCTCACCGCCATCTTCATCGCCGCGGTGCTGGGCAGCGCGCTCGGCACGATCGCAGCGCTGACGCGCTCGCGATTCGTCGATTCGCTGATTTCCGCCATCGCGACAATGGGCTTTGCGACGCCGCTCTTCTGGCTCGGGCTGATGCTGATTGTCGTCTTCTCAGTACAGCTGCAATGGCTGCCGTCGAGCGGCATGTACGAGATCGGCTCCCGCGCTACGGGCTGGGACGCGGTGACGGAACGCATTCGTCACCTCGCGCTGCCGGTGGCATGCCTCGCCGCCTACTATCTCGCGATCTACACCCGCCTGATGCGGACCAACGTGTCCGAGCTGAAGCACCAGGATTTCGTCCGCACCGCGCGCGCCAAGGGCGCGTCGCCCGCCCGCACCGTGTTCCGGCACATCCTGCCCAATGCGATGCTGGGCCTGATCACGTTGACTGGACTGCAGTTCGGCGCGCTGTTCAGCGGCTCGGTCACGATCGAGGCGGTGTTCGGTTGGCCGGGCCTCGGGCAACTGGCGCTGAGCGCCGTGACGGCGCGCGACTACAACCTCCTGCTCGGCATCCTGTTTATCAGCTCGCTGTTTGTGCTGCTGGTAAACCTCGTGACCGACCTGAGCTATGCCTGGCTCGACCCCCGCGTGGAGCTGTCGCAATGATCCGCGCGGCGCGCCGCTTCCTGAGGTCCGGCCCTGCCGCCGTGGTGGGGTCTGTCATCCTGCTGGTGGTTCTGGGGGCAGCGATCGGCGCGCCATTGCTCGCGCCCAACGATCCGCTCGACATCGTCAGCATGCCATTTGTCTGGCCTGGTGACGACGCAACCGTCCCGCTCGGCACCGACATGCTCGGGCGCGACATTTATTCCGGCATCGTCCACGGCGCGCGCGTTTCGCTCGAGATTGGTTTCCTGGCCGGCATCGTGACCACAATCGTCGGCCTCATCATCGGCGCCGCGGCCGGCTATTTCGGCGGCTGGATCGACCAGACGGTCATGCGCATCTCCGAACTCTTCCAGATCATGCCGTCGCTGCTGCTGACCATCGCCATCGTCGCGGTCATGGGATCCTCGATCTCCAACATCGTTTTCGGCATCGCCGTCACGGGCTGGCCGCAGGTCGCGCGGCTGGTGCGCGCCGAGACGTTCCGCATCCGCTCGGGCGACTTCGTCCAGGCCGCGCGGGTCATGGGCTTCGCCCATTCGCGCATCCTGTTCCGGCATGTCCTGCCCAACGTGCTCGCTCCGGCCGTGGTGATGGTCTCGATCGTCGCCGGCAGCGCCATCCTGACCGAGTCGGCGCTGGCCTTTCTCGGCCTCGGCAATCCGAACCTCGTCACCTGGGGCAGCATGATCGGCGCCGGCCGCGAGGTGCTGCGCAGCGAATGGTACATGACGGCCATCCCGGGCGCCGCGATCTTCATCACTGTGCTGGGGCTCAGCCTCGTCGGCAACGGCCTGAACGGCCTGCTCAATCCCCGCCGCAACGTGGCCGCGTGACGCCATGACCTTTTCCTGGAATACCGCCTCGTTGGCCGTAGATGCATCAACTGACGCAGCGCCCGGTATAGTCCACGCCGCGCATGAGGTGGCCCCCTCAAAATCCGTCCTCGATGTGCAAGGCCTGACGACGGCGTTCCGCGCGGCCGGCGGCTGGCGTGACGTGGTCAAGGGCATCGGCTTCAGCGTCGGCGAGAACGAGACGGTCGCGATCGTCGGTGAATCCGGCTCCGGCAAGAGCGTCACGGCGCTGTCGGTGATGCGGTTGCTGGACGGGTCCTCCAGCCGGTCGGCCGGCAAGATACTGCTCCAGGGCAAGGACCTCCTCAGCCTGTCCGAACGGCGCATGCAGCAGATTCGCGGCAACGATGTCGCGATGATTTTCCAGGAGCCGATGTCGACGCTGAACCCGGTCCTCTCGATCGGCGCACAGATCGGCGAGGCATTGCTTCTGCACCGCAACCTGTCGCGCGACGCGATCAAGGCGGAGACACTGCGCCTCCTGGACCGTGTCCGCATTCCCTCGGCGCGGCAGCGCTTCGACGAGTATCCGCACCAACTGTCGGGCGGCATGCGGCAGCGCGTGGTGATCGCCATGGCGCTGGCGTGCCAACCAAAACTGCTGATCGCCGACGAGCCAACCACCGCGCTCGACGTGACGATCCAGGCCGAGATCCTCGACCTGGTCGCGGAGGTCCAGCGCGATATCCGCAGCTCGGTGCTGTTCATCACGCATGACATGGGGGTCGTCGCCGAGATCGCCGATCGGACGATCGTCATGCTCGACGGCCGGATCGTCGAGCATGGGCGGACGGCCGAACTCTTCAAGGCGCCGCAGCATGTCTATACGCGACGCCTGCTGGCCGCCGTGCCCCGCCTCGGTTCGATGGAAGGACTGCAGCGTCCGGCGCGCTTCCCGACGGTCGATCCGATCACGGGCGCTCTTGGCCCGACGGCCGAAGTGGTGGACACGGTCGCCGCCGCGCATCCGCCACTTCTGGAAGTGCGCAATCTCGTGATGCGCTTCCGCTCCGCCGGCGGTCTCCTGACCAAGGCGCAAGGCCGCGTCCATGCGGTCGAGAATGTTTCCTTCATCGTCAATGCGGGCGAGACTCTGGCGCTGGTCGGCGAATCTGGCTGTGGCAAGTCGACCACCGGGCGCTCCATTGTCGGTCTGGCGAAGCCGAATGCGGGCCAGGTGCTGATCGAGGGAACGGATGTGCTCGCCGGCCCAGCAGCCGCGACCCGCCCGCTGCGCAACCAGATCCAAATGATCTTCCAGGACCCTTATGGCAGCCTCAATCCGCGCATGAACGTCGGCGACGCGATCGCCGAGCCGATCATCGTTCATCGCCATGCAAGGAAGAGCGAAGCGCGCGACGAGGCGGTCGAGCTGCTGCGCCTGGTCGGCCTGTCGCCTGACATGGCCGCTCGCTATCCGCATGAATTCTCCGGTGGGCAGCGCCAGCGCGTCTGCATCGCCCGCGCGCTTGCGCTGAAGCCAAGGCTGATCATTGCGGACGAGGCGGTCTCGGCGCTCGACGTGTCGATCAAGGCGCAGGTGGTCAATCTGCTGCTCGACCTGCAGGAGAGCCTCAAGACGGCCTTCCTGTTCATCTCGCACGATATCGCGGTGGTCGAGCGCGTCAGCCACCGCATCGCGGTGATGTATCGCGGCGAGATCGTCGAGATCGGTCCGCGCAGCGCGGTGCTCGGCAATCCGCAGCATCCCTACACACGCCAGCTTCTGGCTGCGGTGCCGAACCCGGATCCGGACCTTCGCCGGGCGCACTCGCTGCGCGCGCCGAGCGAACCGGTCTCAACTGTGCGGCCGCTCGACTACGTGCCGCCCGAACGCGCCTACCGGCAGGTCGCGCCGGATCATTTCGTCCACGCCGAGCCGGACGAGACGGCGCTCGCCGCATAACCCGATAACGACCGACCCGGATTGGAAGTCCAGAATGCCTGCAACCAGCGTCATCGCCCGCGTCCCGCAAGAGAGCCGCGCCCACATCATCCGCAGCGACGCCGAGGCGCTCGAGGTGGTCACAGCCCTGTCCGACGAGTTCCGCCAGGACGCCGCCAAGCGCGACCGCGAGCGCATTCTCCCATATGCCGAGATCGAGAAGCTGGGCCAATCCGGCTTCTTCGGTATCTGCGTGCCGCGCGAACATGGCGGCGCCGATGTCTCGGCCGCGACGGTCGCCGAGGCGTTCCGGCTGCTGGGCGCCGCCGATCCCAGCATAGGGCAGATCCCGCAGAACCATTTCTGCTGGTTGGCGATCATCGCCAACGGCACCGAGGCGCAGCAGCGCTTCTTCTTCGAGCGCGTCCTGGCCGGTGACCGCATCGGCAACGCTCATTCCGAGAATACGAAGAACAAGCCAGGCGTCCACACGCATGATCTGGTGCGCGTTGCCGGCGGCTGGCGGATTACAGGCAGAAAATTCTACTCGACCGGCGCGATCTTCGCGCAGTGGATCCCGTTCATCGCGGCGGACGAAACCGGCGCATCGAAGATGTTCTTCACCGCGGCGGACGCCAAGGGCCTCGAAGTCGTCGACGACTGGAACGGCATGGGCCAGCGCACCACCGCGAGCGGTACGACCATCTTCAACGATGTCTTCGTGCCCGACGAACACGTCTTCCCCTATTCGAAAACCGAGGTGGACGCGAAATCGTTCATGTACAACGCGCAGCTGATCCACACGGCGATCGACGTCGGCATCGCCGAGGAGGTGCTTGGCGAGGCGCGTCGCTACATCCACCAGCACAACCGGCCATGGACTGGCAACCCGTATGACGAGCACGCCAGGGAGCCGTTCGTCGTGGCGGAGTTCGGCAAGTTGAGCCTGCGCGTGCGTACCGCCGCCGCCATGCTCGGGCGCGCTGCCGCCGCGGTGGACGCGATGCGGGCCGCGCCGTCGAAGCAGTCGATCATCGACGCCCGGCTTGCGATTGCGGACGCTCGCGTGGTGGCCGGCGAAGTGGCCGTGGATGTCTCGACGGAGTTCTTCGGCATTACCGGCGCTCGGGCCACGCTGCCGCAGTTCGGGCTCGACCGGCATTGGCGCAACGCGCGGACGCACACGCTGCACGACCCGCTGCGCTGGAAGTATTTCCACATCGGCAACTACTACCTGAACGACGTCGTGCCCGAGGCGGGCACTTACATCTAGACTTCCGAGGACATGAGGATATATGGAAGCCCGTGAAGGACACTTCCAATGACCAGCTATCTGCCCATTGATGGTGGCAGGTCTATCGCGTTCTGATGATGATTAAGGTCGTGTCGGGCGAGCCAGAACGCGGCGAAGCGTCGAAATGGGTGCATCGGTCGGCGGGGGTCGCCACGGTGATTTCCTAGCGGTGAGGGAACTCATGGTCGGCTTGCATGCCGCTACCCGCTTAACGGCAGTATACACTAAGCCATTTTAGGCAGTGGCGGCTCTCCCGTGGAGCGGGTTCATCTTAAGTTCGAAAGCAGCCATATTTCCTCTTAAGGGCCAAGTATTCCTTCACCTCAACCACGACGCCGCCGGTGCCGTAGGAGGTCGAGACAGTGTCTCCGGGCCGCACAAGATCGGCGACGTTTGGGGAGCCGAGCGGCGTGCGCCGATATTGGCACCTGTCCGGAACTCCAAGGTCGGCAGTGTAAATCGAGTACGTCTCCCAGCCTGGGTTGTCCGCCGGCGGCGGTGGCTTACGATGGTTCCGCATCGTTGCCCCTCCCCTCCTCGACCGTGCGTGGACTGCCGGCATGCGGCTGTCGATCTCTTCGTCGGTCAGATCCTCCAGCAGCTTGAGGGTGGTGCCCTTCCCGGCAACGTAGCTAAGGATGGTCCGCTTGCCATGATGCTCCGGCGGCCAGGCGTCCGGATTGGTCTCGCCGGCGATGCCTCTGAAGTCCGCATCTATTGCGGACCAGATCGCTTCGAGTTTTTCCTCGCGCGTCATGCCGTCGACAGCGCCTGTCTCGTAGGCAACTATTGCTGCCCGCATGGCGTCGGGGCTTCGCTTGTCGGAGAGGTCGCAGAAGCCATGGAACCACCGTTCGCGGCCACGGATCCTGACCGCGAAGAAGACGCTGGTGACATTGCCGGCCTTGTATTCGGACATGCCGAACATGCCGGTTCGCTGAAACAGCGGTGGCAGAAGTCCGAGCATGAAATGGTACGAGGAGGCCTCGATCTCGAACCACTCCGACGCATAGGCCTTGCCGGATAGGGGATCGACACCGGGCTTGTCGCTGTGGCGGTTGAAAAGGGCGAACATCTGCGAACGTGTTGCGACTCCGGCAAACACCTTTCGGAACGGGGGATGGGTGGACATGACATGTCTCCGGAACGGGCGACGCTTCCGCCGCGGGGAGGTGCCGCGGCGAGAGACGGTCGATGGATGACGGGATCGGCGGGCGGTTTCAGGCGGCGTGGCGATCCGCGGAATGTCCCGAGAAATGACCGACGCCTGTGATGGCGCGGACGGCGGCGGCGAGCGCCGGAATATTGTCGAGCATCGTGAGCGCGACGAAGTGATTGGCGCCGCCCGAATAGTCCTTACGGCCCTTGCAGGTGCGTATCAGGATGCCGTGGCCGGAGGACATTCCGAACTGGCCGACCTGGATGTATGCCCGGTCATGGTGAAGGGTAATTTCGCCAGAAACGGCTATGCCCGCCTTGTTCGAGCGCAGGTCGTAAGATCCCGACGGCAGGCCAAGTTCGGCGGCGAGTTTCTTCAGCCGCGAACGGGCCGTCGTGTGAAAACGTCTCTTCTGGTGCTCGTCATAGGAGCAGCTTCTGTTCCAGTCGAACATGTCGATCTCCATGAAACGAGACAGGCCCGGCGGTCGCTGGCGCGATCCCGGGCCTTTCTTCGGTTGAGTTGATGTTGTGGAAACGTCAGGCTGCTGCGCGGCCCTCGACGACATCGGCGCCAACCTCGTCGGCCGTCACCTCCTCGAGAAAGGCACGACTGTATCGGTTGCTGGCGAGCCAGCGCTCCGCTGCTTTCCTGTTCTCGGCAAGATGCAGAAGTTCCGGACTGTCGCCGAGCATTTGCAGGACACGGACGCTGCCGACGGCGGGACGTTCGACGACCTCGAAACGCAGGTCGCTCTCAACCGAGTAGGTGCGCCGGGCCGAGACAACGACGATGCCGCCCTGATCGAAATCACCCTCATGCAGGGTGAAATATGCGGGCGAGCTATAGGTCGCGCGCGATCGCGGCGGCTCTTTCTTCACGACGCGGCCGGAGCCATTGCGGCTCTCCCACCCGGCGAGCTTTTTTCGGAAACGGGTCGGCGGCTTCGCCGTGCCGTCGAAATAGCGGATGACGCTCCCCAACGGGGCGGAATCGTAGACGATATGGGCTGACATACGGATCTCCATGTCTGAAAACGAAAAGGGGCCTGGTGGGCATGCCGGGCCCGGTGCGAAGCGGGAGGCCGTTTACTCGGCGGCCTGAAGGTGGTCGGTTTCGTCGTCGGCGACGGTCGGTTCCTCGGACGATGTGTCCGCGAGGAAGGCCGGCAACTCGGCGGCATCGCCGTCGAGAGCCGTCTCGTCCGACACTTCACCGCTGACGGTCTGGCCAGGGTCGACTACCGCGTCATGGCCATCGCGGCGCAGCGGCTCGGGCAGCCAGTTCGACCCTTCGAGAAGGCGGGCGGCCTCGCGGGCCATCAGATCCTTCTTCATATGATCGATCAGCTGCGCGGAATCCGCGCCGCGTGCCTCGCGCACCGCCTGCACGATGCGAGTCTTCGTGACGCGGCCCAGATAGTTGTCGACGGTCGGTTCCCAACCGGCTGTGACCATGTCGAAGCCAAGCGTTGCTGCGAGCGCATCGGCATGGGCAAGCGCGCCCGGCCGCTTGTTCCAGGGCTCGACCACGGCGTTGAGCGAGAGCGAGGCGCAGTGCGCGAACAGCGCCTTGCGGCTCGCTTCATCGAGACCGAGCAGGAACCCCCAAAGATCGGTCGCCTCGTCGGGAAGGTCCCGGTCCCAAGCCTCGTGCCGCTCGCCGATCTCCTTTGCCCAAGGCGTCTCGGCAAGTCCCTGGACCTGGCCAAAACTGTTGCTCGCAAGAGTAACCTCGAGGCAGCTGTCCTTGGCGAAGCGGTAGAACACCTGCAATACGAGGGCATGGAGAACGGTGACGAAGGCGATTTCGACGTCACCGGCAAGAGCGTTGCGCAGCGCCAGCGTCTTCTGTGCCGTGAGGTCGAAGACAAGCCGTTCCGGCAGAGGCTTGATGCCTTCTTCCTCGGGCTCGTCGGGCGCATCGGATCCGCCGTTTGTTGACCGGCCGTTGACGACGACGCCATTGGCGCCGTCGTCGTCGGATTGCGGCACATCGCGATCATCGTCTTCCGGGCCTTCGTCGTCATCGCCCGTCTCCGCCCGGGGCTCATCCTCGGGGCGCACGAAGCCAGCTTGGACCTGCAAGTGACCGTTGGCACCGAGGGTCAGGAACGCTCCGGCGATAGCTTTCTGCACCGGGTCGTAGACCTGGGGACGATCACCGAAAGCGTCGAGTTCGGCGCCGAGCTGATCGAGCCTGTCCTCGATCTCCTGGTCGGCGTCCTCCATCTCGGCATATTTGGCGTCGAGCGCATCATACTCCGCTTTCGCCGCGTCGTAGCGGGCGCTCTCCTCGGTACTCATCTCCGCGGGCTCGGCATAGACCCGCCGCATGCCCGAGGTGTGGCCGTAGGGGAAGCTGATTGCCGCTTCGACCCATTTCCATCCCTCGGCGCGGATGGTCTCGGCGTCGGTCTTCAGCCTGTCGAAGACCAGCTGCTCGAGAAGCGCCGCATCCTGGAACCAGCCGCCTGAGTCCTGCTCGAACAGGTCGCGCAGGATGACGCCGCCGGCTGCCTCGTAGGCCTCGGGGCCGACATAGACCGCGCGGCGATCGTCGGCGCGGACCGTGGTTTCGGTCAGCAGTCGCCGGATGTAGTACGGTTCCTGCATGTGGGAGTTGCCGGAGATGCGCTCCCAGACCTGCTCCTGGCGGGCATGGTCATCCGAGATCGAGAATGCCATGATCTGCTCAAGGCGGATTTCGTCCTTCTCGTAGAGTTCGAGCAGCTTTGGCGAGACCGAAGCGAGCCTAAGCCGCTGCTTGGCCGTCGGCGCCGACGCGAAGAAACGGGCGGCGATCTCCTCGACGTCCAGGCCCTGCTCCTTCAGTGCCTTGAACGCACGAAACTGGTCGAGCGGATGCAGATTCTCGCGATGCACATTCTCGGCGAGCGAGTCCTCTTCGGCCGACGTCGTTCCGCTGCGATTGACGATGCAGGGGATCGGCTCGTTCTTTGCCAGCCGCTTCTGCTTGACCAGAATGCCGAGCGCGAGATAGCGGCGGCCGCCGGCGGGCACTTCGTAGGTGCCAGTTTCTTCGCCGTTGCCATCGAGGAGGGGCCGGACGTTCAGGCTCTGCAGCAGCTTTCGCCGACCGATATCCTCGGCGAGTTGCTCGATGGTGACGCCGTCTTTCACCCGGCGGACGTTCTCCTGCGACAGGACGAGCTTGTCGTAGGCGATGTTCTCCGAGGGGTTCATTGCGATCTTCTGAATGGCGCTTTTTGCCATGGTCAGGGTCTCCATGACGGGCGGTCCAGGGTCTCTCCCCGAACCTCCAAACCCGTCTGAAACCCACCCCTCCGCCCTCTGCCTCTCGCGGCCGCGGCGCCGGCGCAGGCCACCGGCTTCAATCCAGCTCGGCAATTTCGACCCGGCCAGCCTTGCGCAGCGCCTCGAGCATTCGGGCGTGGTCCATGAGGATATGGATGAGTGCCTGGCGATCGACGGTGACCGTCTTGCTCGTGCTGCGGGTTCGATCGTGGCGCTCATGGAGCAATTCGAACTCGGACATGGTGGTGTAGAGCTGGAGAATGGGACGGCCGCTCATGCCGCAGTCCTACGTTCGGCCGGCGCTAGCACGGTTTCGATGCCGGGGATGTCGGCGGAATAGTCTGGGGTGGATAGGAATTGCTGCATGACCTGATCTCCGTGACGGCCGACGGAAGAAAATCCCGCCTGGAAACCGTCACCAAGAAAGTCACTCCCTCTGCCGAGGGAATGGCTGGAATTTCAACAGCGCTGGTCGCCGGGGTTGGTACCGCTGCCTACAGAGGCGTGAAGATGGGTCGCGCGGCGTTGACCCGGTACTTCTGGCGCAGCGCGACGATGGCCGCATCCTGGCGCTCGATCTTGCGGCGCAGCCGATCAAGGTCGGATGCCGCGGCGTCGGTCAGTTGATCCAGGATCTGGAGGTAAGCTTCCTCATCCTTGCCCGTCCAGTTGGACATCCGACGATTGTAGCGACGCATTTTCGGTCGCGAACTGATCGCCTTCTCTTCCGCGCGATCGCGCAGAGATCGTTCGAGCTCGACCAGGTTATGCCGCGTTTCGTGCAGTCGGGCTTCCATCCGGGTCAGCGTCGTACAGGCTTCGGGATGGTTCATCATGGCGCCGTCTCCCCGCTTGTCGGTATCAGAGCATCGACCCGGCGGATGAGGACCGGCCGCGTGTCAGCCTCTTGGGCAAGCCGGCGGATCAGCTCAAGCTCGGCATCTGAGCAGTCGCCACGCACCTCGAGATCGATCCAATGACCCGCCCGGCCGACATGAGAGTCGCGCAGCCGGTGGCTGGACGAGGTATAGTAGCTCTCATGCGGGTCGTTTAGCCGGACGCGGGTGCGCAGGAACAGGATGCCCGACCCGAGATTGCCGCAGAACAGGAACTCGTCGGCCGGCGTGGCCTTCGGGCCGCCTCCGACTTTTCGATGGCCAATCTGGCGGAAGGCTTTATCGAACTTTTCGGGGTTCGGCGTGGTGCGCGCCGTGAGTTTGCCGTCGAACACCCAGGGTGGCCGATGCGGGTCGACCCGACCGACCACGATCTGGTGCAGCAGATCGAGCAGATACGTGGGACCCGCCGGACAGGGACAGCTGCGCCAGAGTTCGCGGACCGTGTCACGAAGATCGTTAGGCAGCGCGAACAGCCGGGCGCGGGCGTCGCGCCCGCGCGCGGCGCGAAGAGCACGCTGCTCACGTTCGCGCTCGTCCCACCAGATGTGACGGCGAGCCATTTCTTCCTCGACACTATGCTGGCCTGCAGCGATCATGTCGGCGAAGAGCGGAAGCGCTTCCCGTTCAAGTCGCTGCTTGCGCTTGAAGGCTGCGCGTTTGCGCGACGTGTCGCGATAGGGTTCGGGTTTGGGCCAGGGACGGAACCGCATCAGGTCCCCTCCCCGTGCTGTGCCCGCGCGGCGTTGGAAAGAATGCGGATGCCAGCAGTGATGCTGCCGGTCTCACGGGCTGCTTCGGCATAGGCCGAAATCGGAAATGCGCCGGCGAAGAAGACGTCGCGCTCGATATGCATGCCGAAAGGCAGCTCGAGCGCCGCAAGCTCTTCGAGACTGAAGGTTCCAAGCTCCGGAAAACCAAGGTCCGCGAGACCGAAACAAGTGTCCTGGTCTCCATCAACCTCTGTGGCAAGCCAGGTGCCGATGCCGACGGGATTGAAGAATTTGGCCACCGGAACATGGTCGCGCCCGCTGTGGCGACCATTGGCGAGAAGCTCTTCGCGCTGCTCCGGTGTCAGCAGCGGCATTCGGGTGTTGGCGGTATCCTGCATGGATCGCGCTCCCTGACGGGCGATCGAAAGCCCACCTTTCGATCTCGCAGCCGTCACGACGAAAGGCACCGGCCTCCTGGCTGGGAGGCCGGCGCCTTGAAGAGGCGATGAAAGGGATGGCGGCGTGCGGTATGCGGGATTGCCGGTCGGGGCAGGTTCAGTGGACGAGGTCGAGGAGCTTCTTGGCCTTGCCTTCCATCTCGAGCCGCACATCCTGGTGCTGCTTGTCGCGAGCGATGCGCGTGATGCCCTGAACGAAGTCGAAGACCGTTGCCGGCGGATGGCCTTCGTCGGTGAGCACGGCCTCGATAATCCTGGTGGTTTCGCCCTTCGAGAAGCCGCGCTTGCGCAGGAATGTTGTTCGATCGTCGTCGTTGCGGGCGACGACGCGCTCTCGCGCTGCCTTGATGCCGTTGACGAACGGCATGGGCGAGGATTCCGCGAACTGGATCAGCGCCGGCTCGGCTTCCAGCGCAAAGCGCGAGGCAGCATATTTAGAGTGCCGGATAGTGATTTCCTGGAAATCCTCGACGCCCCATAAATTTCTATTGCAACATACGGCACGCAGGTAAAAGCTTGCAATTCCGAGGGTTTTCGAGCCGACCTCGCTGTTCGAGGCATAGAATCCACGGAAATATAGATCCGGTTCGCCGTTTGGCAGGCGACCGGCTTCAATCGGGTTGAGATCGTCGACCAGGAACACGAAGATGTCGCGGTCCGAGGCATAAAGCGTGGTCGTATCCTTCGAGATATCGACATTGGGATTGTAGATGCTCGTCGACCAGTCGAGCAGACCGGGCACTTTCCAGCGCGTATCGCCGGTGCCGTTGCCGGCAATCTTCTGGACCGCGTCCATCAGTTCTGAGTCGAAAATTCTACCGTAGTCCGGACCCGTCACCGCCCGAAGTTCGAGGCGGCCGTTCTCGATCTCGAGCGTCTTGACCTGTTCGGCCCGGTGGGTCGAAAGCCCATACTGCAGATTGATTCCGGCAAGCGCTGCCGGAAGCTGGCGTAGATAGGTCGCAGGTGCGCCTACCAGGCTGGCGAGCTGTCCGAAACTCCAGTGCGTCGGCGCAACGGGAGCATGCGCATCGGGAAGCATCAACGTCAGCCGCTCGGGATTGTCGCGAGACGCTTCCACCCGGATCGCTTCGCTTTCCACAATCCGCGTCTTGCTGCGTTCTGACCGCCGCTTCACCGCATTGTTGAGGTCGGTGAGCGACAGGTAGCGCTCGTCGTCCGGCCGATTGAACCATTCCGACGACACGCGACCGATGCGCTGGCCCTTGCTGACGTCGACCTTGTAGCCGTTGGGCGCGCTGCGCGTTGTCGCCAGGATTTCCATATGGGTCATGGTCGTTCTCCGTGACGGGCGCCGGGAGCCTCTCTCCCGGCCTCGACCCGCCATCGCGTCCCGGCCTCCCCTCTGCCTCTACAAGTGCCCGCCGGCGCGCGAAGCGCGCCACCGCGGCGGCGCCAGCAGGAGCATCATGACGGTTGCATCGCCGCAGAAACCGTGAATCAATGCTCGACAGGGGATGCGGCGGCGTCCGGAGCGATGGAGGCGATGCGACGATTCAGACTGGCTGATCAGATCATCGAGGAGACGGCGACAGGTTTCCAGAACACGTTAGCTGACGCTTACCGTAAGCGAATCCGACCACTTTGCCTTTGCAAGGATGGTGGACTGGCTATGTACATCGCCCAGGTCGGCGACCAGTACATTGTCAAGCGCATGCCGATGTCAGGCGGCGGGCATGATCCCGCCTGCCCATCCTATGAGCCACCGGACGAGTTGTCGGGGCTCGGCGTGTTGATGGGCAGCGCTATCCAGGTCGATCCCGAAAGTGGAATGTCGGCGCTGAAAGTTGCCTTCAGCCTCATGAAGATAGGTAGACGAGCTGCGCCCACTGCGGGAGCCAATGGCAGCGATACTGTGGCCGGGGACGTGAAAAAGCTCTCTTTACGCAGCGTACTCCATTATCTCTGGCACCAAGCCGAGCTCACAGCCTGGACATCGCGATGGGCCGGCAAGCGTCACTGGTGGAATATTCGCTGGCACCTGATCGAGGCCGCGGGTCAGATGACGGTGAAGGGCGGAACGCTGACCGAGATGCTGTTCGTGCCGGAGCCATTCCGCGCGGCGGATAAGGCCGCAATCGAACAGCGTCGGGCCGCAGCGCTGGTTCCGGCATTGCCACCGAAAAGCGGACCACGCAAATTGATGATCCTGGTGGGTGAGGTGAAGGATTTCGCTCCGACACGTAGCGGCCACCGCCTTGTCGTCAAGCACCTGCCCGACTTTCCGCTGCTGCTCGACGAAGGTCTGTACCGGCGTCTCCACGGGCGCTTCGAGAGCGAACTGGCGCTGTGGGAGGCGGACGAGCCTTCTCACCTGATGGCGATCTTAACGTTCGGCCTCACACCGGCCGGTCTGGCGATTGTTGAGGACATGGCTCTCATGGTCGTGGCGGAGAACTGGGTACCCTACGACTCAGCCTATGAGAAGAGACTGGTCGACGCGCTGGCCAGGCTGCGCGACCGCAGCGTCAAAGGGTTGCGCTACAATCTGCCGGCCGAACAGCCGAGCGCGACTGCGATGCTGCAGCGTCAATCGCAGCCGGTCGCGCTTTACGTCGTTCCGCCCTCGGCCGATGATGCGTATGACGAGGCGCTGGAGGAGTTGATTGCCTCACGGCCAGAAATCGGCGCGTGGATCTGGCGGACGGCGGAGGGCGAGATTCCTCCGCTGCCCTGCCGGTGAACTCGGCACGGCGAGTCTGCCCGGCATTTTTCCCAGTTGCAAAGGCCTTGAGCGGTTGCCAGTCGACTGGTCTTCACTTTGCAATGCGGTAGAGAATTGTGCGTTGCAATATGCGTGTTGTCGAGTATGATCGCACTATTGGCCATCTACTCCTCCCAGATGCGATGCCGATGCTGGATGCGGTGCACCTCCTCCCGCGCCGTATTCATAGATCGAGCCCGCTGCCACCTCCTCCCGGCAGCGGGCTTTTTCATAGTCAGGTTTTGCTCGGCGTTTATGCAAGGCGAATGGTTCGGACCTCCATTCCCTTCTTCCCCTGCCCTGCCTGAAACTGGACCTTCTGCCCCTGCTCCAGAACGCTGAGCCCGGAGCGCGCTAGAGCGGTCGCGTGAACGAAGACGTCGTTCTCACCGCTCTCGGGTGCGATGAAGCCGAAGCCCTTTTCGGGATTGTACCATTTTACCATGCCTTCGCTTTCCGACTGCTCGGCGCCCTTGACGGCGGAGTTTCCGGTTTCGCGCTCGTGAACGGCGGCGCTTGAGTTGTGCTCGCCGATGTCTAGTACTTTGACGACCTGACGGCCTCGCGAACCGTCTTCCACCGCAACCTTCAGATGGGTTCCTGCCGAAAGATCGTGGCCCCCGGCCGCCTCCAACACACGAATGTGCAAATAGGCTTCGGTGCCGTCCGACAGCTTGACGAACCCAAATCCCTTGTCGGCGTTGAACCACAGCACGTTGGCGTCGACGGGGTCGGATGTTTCACGTAACGAGGCCTGAAAGTAGCTCGGCTCCTGAGCCTGGTCCGAATTTGCACCAAGGTCATTGCCGTGACGCTTTCCGCGCCGCTCGCGATGATCCTTGTACTTTCCCATGTTCGCCTCGGCTCATATCGAGAGCACACTGCATCCTGCCGCAAGATAAATTTCGATCGACGGGCGTAACTCTGTCAAATGACGATTTGCTCAAAGGGATCGCGACGCACCGAGATAAGCGACCATCTTGAACAACGCGCGATGCGTCGACACGGAATTGCGGACGTCCTCCAAGGTGGCCCGCTTTTTGGCGCGACCGTTGAGCAGGTAGCGACCCGCGCCTTGAAGCCCGGTGCCCCTCAACTCATATCTTCGACTGGCATGTGCATGCTTGGCGAGAACAGCCGGAGGATGAGATGAACGACGAGCTTTTCGACAGTCCTGTTTTCGTAAAGGGCGGCAGTTTCACGATTGACGAAATTGCCTCCCTTCGTGACGCCATCGATTTCCTGGAAGAGTGGCCAGTCGAACTGCAGAACCTTCCCTACGAAACGATTCTGCGTGCCTGATACTCCGCCTTGGATGGAAGCCACCCGCTGAGTTCCGCGCGTGACAATTTCGCAAAATGGGCAAAGGCCGCGAATATCCTCGAGGACCTTCCATCCGTTCCGGCGTGGATGACAGGACCGCGGTCTGGTCCTGGCGGCGTTCTGGCCTGAGACGGTGGGTCGACATCTACCCTGCCTTCCTATCCGGAGAGGACGCATTCGCCTTAAACGCAGCCATGAGCATGGGTCCGACAGAAAACTGACCTGCCCTCGCCTTCTCGGTTAGCGCCCGCAAATAGCCGCCCGCCGAATTGATGTGCTGGGCCCGTTGCAGGATGCAGGCAATCACGATCGCCGCGACCTCTGGCCCCATGACGTGGCAGGCGTCCTCGTAGGCCGACGGCGAAACGCCGAGATAGCCTCTCACCTGGGCGGCGGTCGCCATCAGATCGCGCCAGTTGGCAATTCCCGCCGCGGCATAATCGACAATATCGGGGCAAGCTTTCAGTACAAGTCCTAGTTGATACGTCTTTGGCGTCTCCTGCGGTCGTGGTTTTGGCTCAGCGGTCGCCCCGGCTTTTTCAAAAGCAGGTTCAAATTCAAAATAGGAGTCGGGGTTTGAATCAGATTGCTGCCGCTCATTTTGAGACTCATTGGCGCTCGGATTCGTAATATTTATGAACTTATTCAATGCGATATCGACTTCATCGCGGATCGCATCAAGCTCCGCCATGAGCGGTTCGAGTTCACTGATGGTCGCTTTGCGAGGAAGCCGATCTACAACGGTCCTGAACCGTCCCCAGAGGGCTTGCCAGGCGCCCGGTGCGCCCTCTTCGATCGCTGCGTCGATCAGCTTGGTAATGTCGCGACGCTGCAGCGTGATACGCTCGCGCATGAGCTTCAGCGCACGGACGTCGGCACGGACGTGCTCGGCCGCCGCGCGGAACTCCTCGGCGCGGGCCAACAAAGGCGCCAGGGAGAAGCCAAAGGCGTCCTCCAACTCCCCTCCCCTGCCCTTGCGGGCATATCGCTTGCCGTTGGGGCTGTCCCTGCGCAGGATGATGCCATACTGTAACAGAGCGGCCAGATGCCGGCGCAGCGTGGCGTTTGCCATGCCATGCGAGCGCAGCGACAGTTGCCTGTTCGACGGGAAGACGATCAGCCCGTTTTCTTCCGACAGTTCATCGTCCGGGTGGCACGACAGCAAGCCGGCCAGGACGGCCAGTGAGCGATCGCCTACTCCTACGATGCTCTTTCCCTCGCAAAGATCGCGATAGACCTGCCATTTGTCGATCGCTTTGCCTTCCGGAATCTCCTTGGCTCCGATCTGCGCTGCCATGAGGGCAAGCGACATCGGCCGGCTCCCGAAGGGAGTCGTTGCAATTTCCCTCTCCATTTTCCTTCACCTTCAATCAGGCAAAAGAAATCTGCTCGCCAAATCGACGCCGAGACTCTTGACAGTGATTCGCGGAAATGTGACTCTCTGATTGTCTAGATCTGAGAAGGGCTTCCGCAGCGGTGACGTTCGGGGGCCTTTTTCTTTTGCGGTTTTCAAACTCCTGTTGATGTTTTTTCCGACTCCCGGAAGGCCTCGTAGAGGTCATCGAGTCGCTGTGCGATGTAGGTTGCGAAGCTCGGGCCGTCCTTGGCTTCGTAGGTCACAACCGCCTTCTTCGCGGTCGCCTTCACGGTGACGCTAACTAACTTGTCTTTAGGGGCCCAGTACGTGGGATCACGGGTTGGCGTTGAATCCTGCGAGCTGGTGTCCCTGAGTGCCTCAAGGATGGCTTCAAACCGCTCTGGGCTCGTCAGCTTTTTGAAGTTTGCTGTTGCGACAGCTTGCTTCCAAACTACGTCACCGGCTGCTGCAAGCTGCGCTGCGAGGGCGTCCCACCGTGGCCGCCCGACACCAGGAGCTGAACCAATCGCCTCGATCAGTTCTACTGGCAGCTTCCGTGCGAGCGCAATCATTTCTGATAGCACGCCTTTCGAGCTGGTCCCGAAAGTGGACATAATGACGGCGCGCGACATCCCTAGCTCTTCAAGGCGAAACGCAAACAGTGCTTTCTCGATAAAGCTAAGATCCTTTCGCTCTAGGTTCTCGTTGCCCTGTGCAATTACCAGTTCATCGTCCGTCAACTCTCGTACGAAAGCCTTGACCCTCCCGCCAAGATGACGAAGAGCGGCGACTCGACGATGCCCAAATGCAAGTTGATAGCGGCCGCTTTTCTCGCGGTGAGGGCGGACTAGAACAGGCAGGATCTGCCCGTTTTCGTGAATGCTTTGGACGAGAGCGTCGAAGTCTTCCCCTGAGAAATCATCAAGACGATCCTTCACGAAAGATGAATCGATGTCTGATGGGTCGATATCGACGATTGTTTCGCCGCGTGCCATCGCTTTGCGCAATTCATTGGCTTCCTGCGTGAAGCCAGATATCGCTTCGTTCATGCTCTGGAGGGCTCCAGAGGAAACTTGTGGTCGAGGCCTAGGTGGCGAGTTCTCAGATGAGAACTCAGAGGTGATTGGCGTGAGGTATTCCTTAAGGGCGTCGCGTCTCTTTATCATTTGCGTCCCCACGTCTGTGACACCAACGCTTCGATTTCACTGTTGAGAGCATCCAGTGCCTCGATGGCGCGGTCGTAGGTTTGACGATGGAAGTTCTCGCGGCCCACTTCATAGAGCGTCTGCTTCGTGATCCCCGCATCTGAAATGGCTGCAGATTTGACCATCGCGTTGGTCAATACTCGATCTCCGAACAGACCCTTGAGCAAACCTGCAATTTGGGATTGCGAACCGTCGTTAGGCTCGTACCGTGTCAGCACATAGCGAAAGAAGTCATAGCCTGCATTGCCCCCTGCCCTTTCAACCACGTCGAACAATCCCGCCGTCATGTGCAGGAACTGCGACATGGATGCCACATCCAACATCTGCGGATGGATAGTCACCAGTACCGAGGTGGCCGCGCAGAGGGCTGACAGTGTCAGATAGCCTAGCGATGGCGGGCAATCGAGAACGACAATGTCGTAATCGCCTTGGACCGAGGTAAGCGAAGTAGCTACTCGCGTGAAGAACATTTTGTCCGCAGAGCGCGACTTCTCCGTCAAAGCGCGCGGGGTCTCGTGCTCAAATTCTTGAAGCTCGAGATTGCCTGGAACGATATCGAGACCGGTGAAGTAAGTCTTGCGTACAATGTCCCGGAGCGGTCGTTGCTGCTCGTCGTAGCGGATCGCCCCATAAATTGTTTCGTTAGCCTCTAAATCGAATTCTGGCTGGATCCCGAACAGTGCAGATAACGAAGCCTGGGGGTCGAGATCAACAGCCAAGACCCGATACCCTCGAAGCGCAAAAAACTGCGCTAGGTGCGCACTGGTCGTGGTCTTCCCAGATCCGCCCTTGAAGTTCGTTACTGCGAGCACCTGCAACTTATCACCATTCGCGCGCCTCGGGACATATCCCTTCTTGTTCTTCCCTAGATGATCGCGGATGTCGTGAATTTGCTTGAGCGAGTAGAGCCGACGGCCTGCTGCGTTCTTCTCCGCCTCAGGGATAACTCCGTCGAGGACGAGCGTTCGCAAATAGGCATCGCTGATGCCGATTAGTTTAGCCGCCTCGCCGGCCATGAATTTTCGCAGTTCTTTCTCGGCCGACGGCGGGAAGGCCCGTGCGCGCAGTTGCTGGAGCTGGGCGCTTAGGATATCTGCGTCGCCCTCGATCAGTCGCGTGAGCGATTTCGGAGCAGAACCGCGGGTAGCTTCTACAGTGATGCTCTCAGGCATAAAAAACGCTCGATACGGTCTTTTCGGAATTTGAGCGTAAGATGCCGTGAGTCTCAGGGGGCGTCAATGAATTAAGGGTTAACGAGGGGTTAACGCTGATGGCGCTTATTGTATCTAGCCAGGCAGCGTATCCAAGTTCTCAGCTGAGAACACGCAATGCTGGGAAATCGATAGCGGAGGGTGGTCGACTTCGAGTTCGCGCCGCACAGCCCGCGTGCACTTGCCCAATTTCACCCTATCGCGGAAACCGTCTTTGAATTGGCCGCAACCACTGAACTAATGAATCAGGCGGAGGCAGACATTGGGGTTGGGCCGCATCGTAGAGACTACGGCGATCTCCGTTGCAATCCAGCGCAACTATGATTGCACGCGGCCTAGTTAAGGATCCCTCATGCGATTGCTGCATGTCCCGGGGGGCGGAATCACTGGGTGCAGTCAGGGATTGAGGAACAATAGCGGATCGAGCCCGCTGATGGTCAGGCGTCGGTCGCAGTTTCAGAAGATGTACCGATTGTCCGCCCAGTCGAGCAGGACGCCAGCGTCGCGGTCGGGCAGCCGCACGCGGCCAGCGCGCAGCCCTGCCGCGACGGCCTCGCCGATGTCCGAATCGACCCAATGGCCGTGGGTCATTAGAAAAAACCAAGCGAAGGGCAGGCCGGCCCCGGCGTCTAGCGCCTCGATGCGCTCCATAACGCGGTGGATGGAAGCACCGTCTTCGCTGAGCAACCTTTCGGCAGGCATCTTGAGCGGCCGCGGGATGAAACTGAGCTTTCGTCGGCTCTGGTCGTGATATCCGTGACGTCGAAGGCCCAATGCTCGAAAATCCGCTGCGCGGAAGCGTTGGACCGCTCCCAGTCCTGGAACATTCGGACCTCGCGCGGGACAAAATCGAACCATTCCGGATTGAGATCCAGGAACGGTGTCTCCTTCACATAATCGCGCCCCACCTCGCGGATGGCTCTGTCCTCCAGTTCCGGACGACGAGCTTCGCGCTCCTCGCGTTCCAGGCGCTGTCGTGTGGCCAGAAAACTGCGCATATGGACAAGCCCGCTGCGACGTTGCAGCCGGTACACCGGGCCATCAAGCACCGGCGCATCCATCACCGGATCGCGCTTGACCCACGACGGATCGAGGAGATCGTCGGCGCTCCAGGGGCGGTAGCCTGGATCGACGACCGGCCCGGCCAACACCTCGATCTCACGGCCGAGCGAGAGCTGGACGAAGTCGGCGACGCCTGGTCCGGTAGGGGCGAAAGCGAACACCGCGGCGCCGCGCCATTCGGCAAAACGAAGCCCACTGTCGCGATACCGGTTCCAAAAGGCCGTAAGATTGCCGTCGTGGGCGACAAGTTCGCGCTCGACCCATTCACGATGATCGCCGAGCCGGGCGCCGTCAGCCGCCAAGACCGTTCGGGCTTCGCGCCAGTAGAAATCGTCAACCACGGCCGTCGAGAACGCGAAGCCGGGGAATGCGGCCGAAAGGGCAGGGGCGAGATCCGAGTCGGCCGAGGCTGGGTCCAGGCCGGCGAGCACGGCTTCCACCGTGGCGGCGTCGGGCAGACGGATCGGGGTTTCGGACATGTTCGGAGTTCCCGTCCGAGTAGAGGCTACGCGGCATGGCACTGGCGGTGATCAGTGCGATTCTGTCGGACTTGCTGCGCGAGATCAATCGCCATTGATCACAGATACATTGTCGATAGCAACGTTATCAGCCTTCCCGACGGCGACGGCGGCCGCAACTTGTGTCAGGAGCCCGAAAAGATTACTTTATGGTCACAATGAGCAAGCATTTGGCATCCGTCCTGACGACCGTGAACGCGCCCTACAGCATGCAGCTGGACGACGCGGCGCTTGCGCAGTGCCTTGCGGACCTTGATCTCGCTAAACAGCATCCGGGACATGTCAGCACCTTCCTTGGTGAGGTTTCCCCGGCGCTACAGATGGAGTTCGCAGCCCTGCACCATATCCCGGCCCCCGACCTGAAAGCGTTTGCCGTTGCGTTCTCGGCCTGGTCCGGCGAGAGCTATCCCCTCGCTGCGTGATGCCCGGACAGGATGGCCGGCGTCCTTCGGAATGGCGACGGCTTTTTCGTATCGCCGTCCGCCTGCTTGATCAGCTTCGAGAGAATGCTGGCGGCTACGATGTCGAATGGTCGTTTGGTGGTGGCACGGCGTTGATGATCCAGATTGGTCATCGTCAAAGCCATGACGTCGATATCTTCTTGGATGACCCACAATTGCTCGGCTTCATTGATCCATCCAGAAGTCGCCTGCATTTTGATGTGGCGCCATCGGACTACCAAGGTGATGGGCTTCGGTTTCTGAAATTCGCTTTCGAGGGTGTGGGAGAGATCGACTTTATCGTTGCCGGACCGCTGACAGAAAAACCCGTCCACACGTGAAGTGGAGGGCAGGGCGGTGCGCCTCGAGACCGTCCCTGAGATCATCGCTAAGAAGGTTTACTACCGCGGGTCGGATGCCACGCCGCGCGATATCTTCGACATCGCTGCCGCAGCGCGGTCTCAATTGGAACCCGTAGTCATTGCTCTTCAAGCTTTTCCAGAGCAGGTTTCAAAAACCAGGGAGCGGCTGAAGAAGCTGAATCCGGAGTTTGTCGACCTTGCCGTCGCGCAGCTGATGATCATGCCTGCCTACGAAGCGTCAGCGACCGGTTGTCTGGATGCAGCGCTGGCTGTGCTTGATGAGGTGTTGTCTTCGACTAAGCGGCCTTGATCCCCTGTCATCGACGAGCGGGGAGGCGAGGGGGCCTTTCTAAAGCCCCGACGCCTTCGTGAGGTTGACCCGGAACCGGTCACGTCGGCGCTGGTACTTTCGCGTCATCTCGGCGCTCGCATGGCCAAGCTGCTTCTGAACATAGCGTTCGTCGACCTCCGCCGAAGACGCGAGGCCCGACCGTAAGGAGTGTCCGGCAAACAGCTTGCCGCGCTGGCCTTCGGGCAGATCGCCGCGGACGCCGGCGGCGAGTGCGGTCCGCTTGACGAGGCGCGCGACCTCCTGGTCGTTGAGCCGATCGGCGCCAACGGCCTTTCCCTGACCCGTCACACGGCGGAACAGGGGGCCGTGGACGATCCGCGCGAATTTCAGCCAAGTCTGGAGCGCCACGACAGGGCAGGTCGCATCGGATGAGCCGCGCCCGACTTCGACTTCGCGCCAGCCGGTCTTGCCGCGCAGCGTCAGCAACATGCCTTTGTTGAGGATTTCGATCCAGCCGGACGAATCCTCTGTCTGATCCCGGCCGACGTCGAGGCCGACGACCTCGGAGCGGCGCAGGCCGCCGGCGAAGCCGAGCAGCAGCATGGCACGATCGCGCAGCCCGCGCAGGGTGCCGCGGTCGAGCGTCTCAAGCATGGCAATCAGATCTTCAGGCAGCACCGCTTCCTTCTGCCGGGGCGGGGCGGCGTGCTTGTTGCGAATGCCGGCCATCACGGTGGCGATATGCCGGTCCTTGCGATCCAGCGTTAGCCCACGCTGGGAATAGTTCCAGGAGATCGAGGACAGCCGGCGCTCGATGGTGGAAACGGAGTTTGGTTTCTTGTCGCCGGTTGCGGTCCCGGAGGCGCAGGCGGTAATGTAGAGGCCGACGGTTTGCGGGTCCGGTGGCAACGGTTCAACCCCTTGCCGGCGGCACCAGCTCGAAAAATGCTTCCAGTCGGATGCATAGGCGCGACGCGTATTGGCGGAACTCGCCGCCTCGACATAACCACGCGCCCGATCGGCGAGAGCGTCGAGATGCGCCGGCAGGCGCGCGATCGGGACGGCCGGAAGGGGAGGGGAGGGTGCCTGGGCTTCGGCCAGCGGCTCCTCCGGCGCCCGGCCCATCTCCATGACGAGATCGACAATGTCAGGCAATTCGTCGGTTGCGCCCTGGGCCGCCGCAGTCTCGGCCGACACCGGCGGGGCGGAAACATCATCCGCTGCCCCCGTGGTGTGGGACGGTCCGGAGGGTCGCACGAGGCGATTTTCCGGCTTCTGCTCGACGTTTTGGGCCATTATCTTCTATAAAGAACAAAACGAACGATAATGCAACATTATCGGTCATTATTGAATCGCGACAGGTGCGGCGGTTTGAGTGCGAAATGATTGCCAAAAGCGCCGCCGCGATTCATCCTGCGGGCGATGATTCTTCGTCCCAAATCCACTCCGCGCTACCATGCCTCGGTCCTTGGCGCAGGTACGGCCATGCCGATGACGACCGTGCCAGCCTGGCTTCGCCGCGCCGTCGCCGATGGCCAAAGCGTTACGGGCAAAGACGTTGAGGATGTGGCACTCGTTGCGGGCGTTGCCATCGGCGCACTCGACACGGTGGTCCGCCGGCAGGAGCGGTGGGCCGGCGCCTGGCGGCAACGTCTGGCCCTTTCGTCGGCCGCGGTGACGGCAAAGCAGGCGGGGCGCGTCGAGGATGAAGCGGCGCTGCGCGATGCCGTGCTGCTGACGCGACCGGGCGACGATGTCGGCCCTGCAGGCCGCATGTTCTTGGTCTGGCACCGGCTGGCAGGCGGGCACTCAGAGGATCTGGTGACCGAGCGAAACCTCGCTGGGGTGCTGGAGGAATTTGGCCATATCGCCGAAGATGCGTCGGTTAGCGACCTAGCTGACGAGCTTCGCCAGCTGGCTGCCAGTGACGGTACGGTGGAAATGATGATCGGCGCCGTCGCGAGCGCTGAGCGTCGCGGCTATGGGTGCGCCCTTGGAGCCTGGTTCGCCGACGCCCTGCTGGCGCAGCGACTGGGCTGGGCGAATGCCGTGCCGTTGCTGGGTGCGGAGGTGATTGCGGGTATCGGTATCAGGCGTTTGCGCCGATCAGGAATCGACATTGCGGCGGTGAGCATCGAGGATGACGCTGACCGGGCGAAGAGTCTGCTCGCGGCACAGACGCGTGCCGCGTTGCACGCCATCGACCTGTCGGCCGAGCTCGGGCGCAGGGCGGATAAGCTGCTCGCCGTCGCGCCCAAACTCAGAGCCAAGGCGGCGGACGCCGTCGTCGAGAGACTCCTGTCCGACGACGCGATCGTCGGTTCGGAAAAGATCTCGGGCATGAGCGATCGCGGTCTGCGCCGCCTGTTCGATAGGCTGGTTGAGCTCGGCGGGGTGCGTGAACTGTCGGGCCGGCCGACCTTCCGTATTTACGGGTTGTGAAGACGATGGCGGAGACTGCGGCCAGGCGACAAAGGGGGGAGCAGGGAGGCGAAAGCCTCTTTGATCGGGAGTTGGATCACCTGCCGCCGGAGGCGCGCTGGCGCGAATGGATGAACCGGGTCGAAGCGACAATCTTCGCTGCCAGCGAGCCGGTCGGCCGAGAAACGCTGGCGCGGATCGTTGGCAAAAGCTGTAGTATCGACCTTCTCATCGACGATATCCGTGAAGAGCTGCGCGGCCGGCCCTACGACCTGGTGTCCGTAGCCGGCGGCTGGAAGCATCTCACCCGGCCGGCCTATGCCGATGCCATCCGTGCGGCCGTTGGCGGCAAAGAACGCGCAGATGATCTAACGCAGTCCGAGGTGCTGGTGCTGATGTGCATCGCCTATTTTCAGCCGATCACCCGCGCCGAACTGTCGTCGTTTTTTGGGAAAGAGATCTCTCGGGACCTGATCGGCCATCTGCGCGGCGCCGGCCTGATCGCCTCGGGTCCGCGGAGCCCAACGCCCGGCGCGCCCTACACCTACGTCACGACGAAGGAATTCCTGCTGGGGTTCGGGCTCGACACGCTGCGCGACCTGCCGGATTTCGAGGCACTCGAAGATGCCGGGCTGCTGAGCAAGGAAAGACTATTAGCAGGCGATATCCTATTCGCGGCAGAAGCAACTTCGCTCAACGATGGCGATATTGTGTGACCCGCAGCAAATCGATGAAAGTGCGGCCTCCTGGGATTGGCTCGGGGTATCGAACTCAAGGCGATGAACACGCATCAAAATTTTGACCGTTGGCGACGGCATCGTCGTATTGGATCTGTAGATCCGTCACTTCCTTTTTGTAGTCGTCGATATTGGTTGCATGATCTACGTCATTATCTTTCGCTCCATCCAAATCCTGTTGCGCCGACCCAAAATCGTTGCATCCGACATCGAGAGCTGCGCGAACTAAAAGGGCGTCAGAAATCTTTTCCTTTTTCCACGCTTCGCTATCCCCCTTATTCCATCCAACGACGGTAATTTTGAGAGTCGGATCCCGAAGGTCGCCAATCAGTTCGTCAGGAACTTCCTTTAGTGGAGAGGCGAACAAGCTTACCGAATTGAGACGAATTTGAGCCCGGTCGGTCTGCGCCTGTAGGCTGGCGTTCTGTGCCGTCAACGCCCCTGTCCAAATCTGGAGTGCGCCCCCTGCAAGAGCAACTACCAAGGCGGCAATAGCACCAGCGACTTTCAAAATCTCTAGCCCATTTCTGTACCAAGGCCTCTTTAACTGCTCCCATTCAGTCTTTGTCTTGGCAAGCTGTGCCCTTGCGAGCTCAACTTGAAGCCCCTCCATTTCGGAAGGGACTATGGCGGGTTCAGATGTCAAGGAGCCTGCTCTATTCGGCTGCTTAGTGTTTCTGATCTTTTTTCCGCTCATGCCCGTCTCCGTCTCCTGAACCGCCCCGGGTTTGCCGAAGGCTCCAACTCCTGAGAAGGTGGAGCCATCATGAGCAAGACGACGAACAGGTTTTCCGCGGAAGTACGCCAGCGCGCCGTGCGGCTGGTGCTGGATCACGAACATGAACACCCCTCTCGCTGGGCGGCGATCCTGTCGATCGCGTCCAAGATCGGCTGCACGGGGCAGACGCTGAATGAGTGGGTTAAGAAGGTCGAGGTCGATGCCGGCAAGAGGGCAGGTGTGCCGGCCGATATGGCCGCGAAGCTGAAGGCTTTGGAGCGGGAGAACCGGGAGCTTCGGCAGGCCAACGAGATCCTGCGCAAGGCGAGCGCTTATTTTGCGCAGGCGGAGCTCGACCGCCCATTCAAACGATGATCGCGTTCATCGATGGTCACCGCGAGGTCTATGGGGTCGAGCCGATCTGCAAGGTGCTGCCGATCGCCCCGTCGACCTACCACGACATGTCGCCAAGCGCGCCGATCCGGAGAAGCTGTCGGCCCGGGTCAAGCGGGAGCTCAAACCGGAGATCGAGCGTGTCTTCGCCGACAACTTCGAGGTCTATGGCGCGCGCAAGGTCTGGCGTCAGATGCAGCGCGAAGGCCTCAGTGTCGCACGTTGCACAGTCGAGCGCCTGATGGCTGATCTCGGCCTGCAAGGCGTCATCCGCGGCAAGCCCGTCCGAACCACAGTGCAGGACAAGGCCGCCCCATGTCCGCGCGACCATGTGAACCGGGTCTTCCATGCCCCGGCGCCGAACCGGCTCTGGCTGTCGGACTTCACTTATGTCAGCACCTAGTCGGGCTTCGTCTACGTCGCGTTCGTCATCGATGCCTATGCCCGTCGCATAGTCGGCTGGCGAGTAAGCCGGACCGCCCATGCGAGCTTCGTCCTTGATGCTCTCGAACAGGCCCTGCACGAACGGCGGCCCGTCCATCGTGGTGGCCTCGTGCATCACTCCGACAGGGGCTCTCAAGGCGGATTCAAGCGGTCGTCGCAACACCGATTGTCTTCCCTCATGGCAGCAACTCGTCAAGCGCCTCTGCCGGCGTTTTCCAGCCCAGGGTCTTTCTCGGTCGGGCATTAAGGGCCGCGGCCACGGCGGCGATCTCGTCGGCGCTATGCACGCTCAGGTCGGTGCCTTTCGGGAAGTACTGACGCAGCAGCCCATTGGTATTCTCGTTGGTGCCACGCTGCCATGGGCTTTGCGGATCGCAGAAGTAGACTTGGACACCCGCGTCGATCTTAAGACGATCGTTTTGAGCCATTTCGGCTCCCTGATCCCAGGTTAGCGAACGACGCAGCTCTTCGGGCAAAGTGATGATGGTGCGCGTAATCGCATCGCGCACGGCCTCAGCTCCGTGTCCCGCGAGAGCAGGACCATTCTTCATCCGCGGAGCTTCGCCATGACCCGCAAGCCGGGGAAGATGCAGCAACATCGTGAAGCGTGTCGTACGCTCAACCAGTGTGCCGATCGCCGAGCTTCCAAGACCAAGGATGAGGTCTCCCTCCCAGTGACCAGGCACGGCGCGATCGGCCGCTTCGGCGGGGCGTTGACTGATCATGATCTCCGGCGAGACAAAGCTCTTGCCTCGCCTGCGTACGCGCGCCCTGGGGACTCGCAGCACGCGTCCCGTTCGCAAGCAGGCCGACAGTTCGCGGCGTAGCGCTCCCCGACCCTGAACGAAGAGGGCTTGATAGATGGCTTCGTGGCTGACGCGCATCGTCTTGTCGTCCGGGAAGTCGATCGGCAAACGTCGGGCAATCTGCTCCGGGCTCCAAGCGCTGGCCCATCGCCGATCCTTTCGCGGGCCATGCCGGCGGCCCTTCCACGCAACGGCGGGACCAGGAACGGCAGCGCCATTCGGGGTTATGACAACGCCGGCCAGTCGCTCCTCCACATAAGTGCGCAAGGTTGTGTTGAGCGCAAGCTTGGTCGGTTTGGGCCGGCGTGCCGATCGCTCGGCGTGCCATTGGGCTGTCGATGCACGATATTCCAGGCCGCCGCTGCGCGTCGCGGCATTGCGTCGTAGCTCACGGGAGATGGTCGAGGCGGATCGGCTAAGTCGGCGTCCGATTTCGCGTCTCGAAAGACCCTGAATGCGAAGAAGTGCGATCTCTTCACGTTCCGCAAACGAGAGGTACCGCCCGGATGGCGGCTTGGTCGAAAATCTGAACATCGCTGGTGCCATGCCGCCCGCCTGTCGGAACAATCTGGTTCCAACAGGCTGCGACATACCAGCCGCCAGCGCAGCATCCTCGCTAGTCATCCCCTGCGCTATCCCCAACCAGAATCGTTGGAGTTCAGATCGCCCCGCTACTGGCGGCCGTCCCGGCGACGGCAACGGCGCTCGTCCAGAACGGTGTGATCGTCGCTTCCGAATGCCCATCGCAACCTCCTTCATTCAGGTGTTGCGACGACCGCTTGAATCCGCCCAATATGTCAGCATCCGCTACACCGAACGACTGGCGGAAGCAGGCATCAAGCCCTCCGTCGGCAGCGTCGGAGACTCCTACGACAACGCTCTCGCCGAGACGATCAACGGCCTCTACAAGGCCGAGGTGATCCATAGGCGCGGACCATGGCGATCCTTCGAGGCCGTCGAGTTCGCCACGCTGAACTGGGTCGACTGGTTCAACAAACGCCGGCTATTGGAACCCATCGGCAACATCCCGCCGGCCGAAGCCGAGAAACGCTACTACGCCATGCTGAAAGAACCGGCCATGGCGGCGTGACTCAAACGAAACGGCCTCCGGCAAACCCGGCGCGGTTCATTCCCGAAGCTTGGTCCAGGCCCGATCAGATGGCAAGTCTGCGCAAACAGCTGTGTCGACGATGTCGGCCATACGGCATTGCTAATTCTGTTTGCCATTTGGCCTGTCATCCCGGCGAAAATGGCATCGACGGAAACCGAGACACAAATGCAACGCGGCCGAGACCTTCTTCGTGTTGTTTGAGATCGTTGCACGCACCATCAATTGATCATCGACGACCAGTAGCGCGTCTTGTCTTACCCCTAAGCAGCTTGCCGTTGGTCCGCTCGGGTGGTCACGGCACGCCACAATATTTGATGATGTAGATGTTGCTGCCGCCGAGGACGTTGACCTTGTACGGGCCCCAGTCTTTTGTGATCTTGTCGGTATAGTCGTAAGGCCAACTGGCTGGGATCGCGCTCGGAGTTTTTGACGGTGTCTTGCCATCGTCCGAATACCAGATGACGAAGTGGCGGCAATCGCCGACGTCGTCGCCGGCCGCGGCCGTTGCGGCGCTTCCGCAACTGTCCCAGGCTTTCTTAATGAATGGCTGCTTGAGTTCATCGTCGGTGGGATATTTCGGCGATGCAACGCCCGAGCCGTTCCGTTTATAGGCAACGCCGGCGATGAAGCGGCGCGCTTCCTGGAGACCCGCGGCGTCGCCGGCCTTGAGGAGTTCGATCGTGCCGCTCTCCGCATAGACGATCGCCTGACAGGTAGGCTGGTCGATGGTTGAGGCGGCGAGGCGCAGATGCGCGAGGCCAATGCTGGGCAGCGCCGAAGGCCGGGATTGCTCTTGACCTATGAAAAATTGCTGCGTCACCGCACCGCCCGCCGTCGCGGCTGGCGCCAGAGGCGCAATCATGGGATGGACCGTCGGGGCGACATCCCCAGGGATGGAATAGCCCGGCTCCGGATCCTTGCGCCGGCCGTCCAGAAACCAGTCAACGGAAAAATTCTTAGACGAGCCGACCATGAAGATGAGCGACAGGAAATAGCCGAAAAATCCGATCGCCAAACCGATCCCGTAGAAGCCGAAGAGGTCTGTCTTCTCTGGAAACAGAGCAAGCACGGCCGCTCCACCGATCGCCGCGATAAGCGTGGTAATGTCGCCAAGCTGGACGTCGCCCTTGCGGTATCGGTTTATGTAGTAAACATACCACCCAATAATGAGCCCAAAGCCAAGGGCCCCCAGATTGACTGCCGACATAGCCACCCTCCGCTAGGTTGATCCTTTGAGTTTCTCGTCAAATGCAAGGCGTGCGAAGGCGCTACTGCTTGCGGCCAAAACATCCGCCAGTGCGCTCGCGGCGCCACCGAAAAGAAAAGCAAAGGCCGCGCTGCCCCCAACCAATGCGACGGCGAAACCCGTCGATTTCAGCGTTTGCCTGCCGATGGTCCTCCACCCCGAGCCGGCCACCATGAAGCACAGCCACCCGTTCACGGCCCCGCTCGCAGCGCTTCCCAGCAATATGGCCGCCTCGGGATTCATGATTTATCGCCTGGCAAGATCATCGACATGCCTTGCTAGTGCCGGAGGATAGGGATTGCAGGCGAGACGCTGATAAGGCGCGCCTGGGCCTCCGCCATTGTCGCAAGGCCATCCGCATTGACCGCGGCGACAGGATCGATTTCCGACGACTGGGAAAACAGCCAGTCGAAGTCGAACAGTGCCGGTGCTGACGGTCGGCGCGAATGCAGCAGGGAGACATCGGCCCAGAATTCCCCGGTGCCGCCCGTCGCCTCGAGCTTCATTACGAGGCCTGGCGTTTGCGCGGTGCTGTCGTGGATGACGAGCGGTTCGCCAATCTTAGCCGCGACATTGACCAGCGAACCATCGGCTCGCAGCAGGGAAAAGGTCACGGTGGGAGGACCGATGTTTCCATCCTTTTTTCCGGCGTCAATGTCCATGACGACACCGAGGGTGACCGGCTTGTTGGTCTCCTCGGGTTTAATGGAGATGGTGTACTCGGCAGGCTTGGTGCCCTGCTCAGTATCGGATTTATAGGGTTGGCCGAGGCTGATCGTCAGATCGCGCAGCGCCGCGAGGTGGGCGTCCGTCCCGACCGGCCGCAGGAAGAAGCGCAGGCTGCGATTCATGACATCGCCAGCCGTTATCGCCTCGGGCGTGTCGAAACCGAATCCTGTGGAAACGAGGTCGAAATAGGCGGAGCGATAGCGCGCCGGCATCGGTAAATCGGTGCTGCAAAGGATCTGAGCGGGCGTCTCGAATTCAATGACGCGCACGGCGCGCTCGGGCGGCTGGAAGAGTGTCTTGGGATCTGCCGTCGTTCCTTCTTTATATCGCCCGTCGTTCCGGACGAGAAAAGGCGCTTTGTCCAGGGCGAGCGCGGTGCGGCAGAAAATCTCCGCGGGACGCCCCATCTCTTTCAGATAGCGGATCGAGAGGAAGGCCAGGTGCCTGTGCGCGTGGAGCGGAAACTGGCTGCGAAGCGTCGAGGCGGCAAGCCATAGCGGCTCCGTCCCCCGGCGCTCGTAAAGGCTCACCTGGTAATGATCAGGTGTCAATGCGCCGACCAAATCCTGAACGTTGACACGGCCCGGCCCAGGCCACGGATGTTTTTTGGAAGCGCCGACGTCAATCATCTCGAAATCGCGGTTGGTCCGTGTCCATTTCAGCATTGTGGACGGGCTGGCGGACGTTTCACGCGCGGTGAGACCGGCCTCGCCGATAAAGATCTCAACGGGCGCCGCCGTTCTGTCCGGGGACGTTTCGCCCTGCGCCAGTGCCGGTGGAGACCATTCCACGCTCGCGAGCGCCAGCGGGGCGTTGTCACGTCCGGTCGCCGTGTCGGCCTGTCTTTCCGCGAACACGGTAGCGCAGTAGCGGCCAGGGGCAACCGGTTGATGGAGAACCGAAACACGGCCGACCTCCGCCTTGATGGCGCGCAGCAATTCGATCCAGGTGTTCGTTCCGCCGACGCCGTCGACGGCGGCGGGCGATACTTTGGCGGCGAATGCCTCGACATTTTGGGGCTCGCTGTCCGCTGTCGGCGTGAACATCAGCAGGTTCTGTGGGACGTTGCCGCCGACACGCATGTTGATGACAATGTCGTGCGTCCAGCGCGTCGGCGAACCGAGGTCGATCCACCAGCAGGCTTCGGCGTCGATCCAACCGGCGCGAACATCCGCGTCTCTGCCGCCCACGATCCAGTATGGATCGAAATAGCGACGCATCGAGACGCCGAGAAAAAGTTCTTCTAGGGGCGGTTCTTTGCCGGCGAGCGATACCGGCCGCAAGTTGATCATGGCATTCGGCAGCGCCGGGGCCGCCGAGTCGGCATTGTCGAAGGTAAGACCCATGGGGCCTTCCGCCACCAGCGCCATGCCGCGCGAAATCTCGGGCTTTATCGCCCGGTAATCGAGATAGGGGGTCGGCCCAGCTTCCTTCCGCGAATCCAGGATCTCAACATGGTTTGCGGCCGCGACGCGTTTGTCGGGCTCGGCCCGTTCGGCGTCAGGCAGGAAGCCATAGCCGAATCCGGTCTTGATCTCGGCGGATATGCGGTCGGCCAGGCCGCCACGCGCAAAAGGCGGCTCCTGCAGGATTGCGGCGACCGGCGGCGCCGGGTTCGCCGTTTCATCGCCGCTCACGGAAGTCGTGAGCGGGATCAGCGCACGCAACTGCGGTGTCGGGAGCAGAGCGCGGGAGAGTTCGGCCAAGACCGCCACCCGCATCGTCCAGTGGCTCGCCCGATTGTGAACGGTGTTCGGCTCGGCGGGAGTCTTTGGGGGCCAAGCGTCGGTTTGGCGCTTGACCGCATCGGTCAGAGCGCCGGCGTAGCGCGAACGCAGCGTGAAGCGGTGGCGGAAGTAGGTGGCCGATGGCGCCTCCCATGGATGCTCCTGAAGCACCGTGGCGGAAGGCAGCGGCAGAAGCCTTTGGGAAACTGCGTTGGCGTCGATGTCCGGCCGATCGAAGAACGCATCCGATTCGAATTGAGCAAGCCGGTCAAGCTTGTCGAGTTGCAGCTGCATGGCTGCAGCGCTGCCGGGCGCGCTTTTGTCCGCTGCATACGTCGCGGGAGCAATGTGGTGATAGATCGGCCGGCCTGTCGGACGCCAGCGCTGTGTCACCGTGTCGATCTCGCCGATCAGCCGCCAGCGGCGACGCTCGTCCTTACTCCATGACGTAGACTCGGCGGCCACCAGGTCATAGCGGCGTGCCCGCTGCAATGGCCGCGCTGCTATCGCTGCCGCTGCCAAGGGCAGCCAAGTCTGGGCCCATGTTTCCGGCTTGCCGATACCGTCCCACATCACCTCGAAACGCAGCGCCGCGGCGGGAAATGCCAACGGCGCTTTGCCATCGAGTTCGACGACGCGTGCCGCATATTGCTTGAGCCCCGGATGGAATACGGATGGATGACCGCCTTGCGGCAGAAAGTCCTCCGCGAGAACCTCCGCATCGAGCATCAGCCGGGCCGACATGCCGCCAGGAATGGTCGCCGTAACCGTCGACCCGTTTGGAGTTGCAGCGATGGACAACGGCTGACCCGCGGACACGTTCAGGGTGCGCCGGAAGCGGCCGTCCAAAGGTTGCAGGACATTCTTCATTAGCAACTTGACGATTTCACTTGGCGGGGTGCCGTCGGCGGGCGGCGTCCAGGCCCATGTGTCGAGGAAGTCGTTGAGTGCTGTTTTCGTTGGGTCCTCGAGCCCTTGATCCAGACGTACATAAGTCGTGCGTGCCGATGGAACGTCCGGCGTCAAGGCATCTGTCGTCGCCAGTTCGAAGCGAATGGCTACAACCGCCAGGTCCGGTAGATTGGCAAGAGCGGCCGCCAGCTTCTCGTCGAGATGGCGCAGATCGTATGCGAGCCGAAGCGCCGTCAGAAATTTGAAGGCTTTATCAGTCTCGTCTTCTAGATCCCGTCCCGGCAGCGCCCGCTTGCTAAGGTCTGCATTGCTCAGCCAGCGCATGAAGTTTGGATAGCCCACGCGCGGCGTCGCAATTGAGAAGTTCCGCGTCACAGGACAAGAGCGCCAGCCTATGCTTTCCGGCGCAAGAAGGAACAACGGCGCGGATACATTATCCGGCTTCTGGCCAGCGGGGTCGGCAAACGCCAGGGACGCGGCCGCGTTGTCCTTTGTTTCGAGGGTCAGGCGAAGCCATCCCAAACCGTCGGAAATGGGAAAATCCTTGCGATCGATTTCTTTATCGTCGACAGACACGACGAGGTCGCAGCGGCCGTCCTGGCGGCGTGCGAGCGCGATCTCGATGCCTATCTCGCCGCCGCCGGCGATGCCGGTCAGGTCGATTTGAACCGAGGCGGTCCCAGTATCCTCGGGGCCAAGCGCGGGCCGGTCAAAATAGGTCAGCGTTAAAGTCGAGGGTTTTCCTCCAAGGCACGCATTGGCAAGCGGCCACGCTGCCTTCTGCCCGTCCGCAGGCAGTTCCATCGTCCCGATGCCATCGCCGCTGCGAAAAATGTCCCGCCGCCCAGGAGTGCTTTTCTCGGCGACCACGACAATGCGTGGATAGTCTTCGGAGAGTGGAGCAACGCCGTCGGGCTGCGGCGTCTTGGCGGTTGGCGCCGTTTCTTCGACAGCGACCTGAGCGATCGCCGTTCGACGCTGATAGTCGCTCCGGCCGACGAACTTTTTGTCCAGGGGTAGATTGTCGAAGTCCGGCCTGGGAAGCCACGGGGAGTCAGCCGCGAACTGCAGCTGTAGCGGCATCGCGCCGGCATTGCTGGTGATGAAGGCGAAACTTTCGAAGGTGCGGCCATAGGCGAGGCGAGGCAGCTTGGCGAAAGGATCGTCCTTTTTCTCGAAGAAATGCGGGTCGTGGCAATAGAAGGGTTTGCGCGGATCGGCCGTTTCATTGCCATTCTCGACCGCGGAGGAGGAATCCACGGATGCCGCGAAGGGGACGCCGTCGTAGTCGATGAACATCGGCCCCCGGCCATCTGAGACGGCCGGCAGCATGGGATGGATGGCATTCTTGAAAGCGACCTCGGGTCCGGGATGGGCGTCGTCTTCGGAGGGCCATTGCCAGGTCAGATCGGTGAGGTTGGCATGCGCCCAGCGGTCCTGCGTGCCATCCAGCCTGCGGATGGCCAAGCCTATGCCGTTAAAGGCTGCTGCGAAGGCATCGATGTGCGACCCGTCGACATGTCCTGCAATTTGGATCGGCAGGGCCTGCGGCGCGCCATCCGGAACAAAGCGGGCTTTGGGGTCAAATAGCAGATCGATGGGTGCAAGGGCCGCCTTATAGGCGTCTTGGAGCTGCTGTCGCAAGAAATCAACGACGCCGTCAGGGTCGGCAAGCAACTCGATCGGTGGCCTGACGAAGGCCAGCAGCATCGGGTCAAAGCATTGCGCGGTCGTTTCGTCGTTTAGGAAACGCCGCTCGTAATAGGCGCCACGCTTGGCTATGCCGGCAAGGTAGCCGGACGGCGACTGGCCAGAAGGTTTGCTGGCGCGCTGGATCGAGTAGGTGAGAAGCGCCTTGACGGCCGTATCGCTGGACGCCTGGCGGACCGCTTCCGCACCATTGAAGGGTCCGTCGAGCAACCCTCGATAGGCGGTCCAGGCATCGCCGATGGCCGTCACCGCCGATGTCCGCTCTTCGGCGGTTGGTGTCCCCGCAAGATTGTCCACGATCAAGCCGGCAAGGGTTTTGCCGCCATGTTCCGTGCTGAGAAGGATAGCCACGATCGCCCGCTCAGCCCCCTTCTCATCGAGCAGCGACTGTTCCAGTTCCGCGACCAGCCGCGCCATTGTCTGGAAGCCGTCGGCGGACATCGTATTGATGTGGCCGAGCGCCTCGTCTGAGATCTTCCGGGCATCCTCCTTTGGCTGCCCGCTCGCCGTCATAAACGTCGTATAGGCCGCAAGCATGGCCGACAGGAATTGGCGGTCTGTGTTGACCGTAGCAGGCTTAGCGGGGACATCGGGCAAATCGAAAATGGACTGCAGGACAGAGGCAAGCGCACCGGCGTCCGGGGCGCCTGCGATCAATGGACAATGCTTGCGCAGGATCGTGCGGATCGCCGCGCAGATCTTGACCGGATCGGTGTCGGTGGAACTGAAAAATGAACCGCGACCCTCGCTAGCCAGCCCGTCGAATTGAACGCGGATAGCCGTCACCAACGGGGCGAGCAACGGACCTTCGCCTTCGGCGTCGAAAGTCAGTTGCAGGTCGTGACCCTTCTTGGCGAAATCCGGGTCGAGAACCGGCTTGAGCAGCGCCGTCAGCGGTGCATCGAGCGCGGCGAGCAGGCGCGAAACCGCGAACCACATAAGGTGGTCCCAATAGAAAACTACTTTTGGAATTGGCGGAATGCCTGGAGGGGGTCGAATTCCAAGAAATGTGGCGAACTGGTCCTCGTCCTCGTGCCTTCGCGGCGAAAGCGCTGTATTTGCCGCGAGCAGCGAGGCGGCACGCCCCTCGAACCATTGCAGAAAGCGCCGCACATTCTCGGCATCAGGCTCGACGAACATATAGCCGTCCGGGCCGATCCCGGGGTCGACCTTCGAAGGGTCCAGGCCGTCGGTGTTTCCCAACGGCATTACTGAGGCGATGCCGGTAAAATCGGGTAGCGTCTGGTCGATCGGGTATTTGAAAGCGGCCAGGAGAGGTGTCGACGCACTTGACGAGGGACTGGCATCCCAGGCGGAGAGGTCGGGCGGCGCATTGCCGCCGAGGATTGGAACAATGACGATGCCCAACCGCTCATCCGGCTGCGGCGAGGGCAGTGGCAGAAGCGGCGGCGCGAACCACGAAGCCGGCATCGGCGCGACATGCGTCAGGTTGTGAACGTGGCCAACCGGCGCGTTCCAGGACTGCACGGCGCGAAGACGCGCCGCGGCGCCGGCCTGTTTTACGTCGACCGGCCGATCGACCTCTCGCGGCGGCGCCGACCAGAAGCGGTCTCGCGCCGAAACTTTTCGCGCTTCCTCGTTCAGCCAGGGAAAAATCTGTCCGGCCTTGCCTTGCTGGGGCGCCGAGATCGGCGCCAACGCCTGCGGATCAGTCAGATGCAGCTGTCCGCTGGCATCCCTGACGAGCTCGTAGGCCCAGAGCGTCAGCTCCGTTGCGAGCCGGCCAAGCACGATGTCGAACCGTTCCTTCGAATCGTCCTCGATGATCGCCAGAATGGCCTCATCGATCGGCATCGGCGTATCGTCGGTGACCTCGAAGCTCAAATTTACGGCAAAGTGCAGTTTTGGGTCGGCGATGTCGGCAGCGTAGAAACGCTCCGGCTCCGGATCGACCTGGCAGTAGAGGATCGGGGTAAGCGCCATGGTCACATTCCCGCCTGTTGGAGCCGCTGCGATGCGGCCACGATGGGATGGGAGTTGCCGGCCGCCACCACGGGAGAAACGCCGACTCCGGACGACACCTGCGTTTGCGACTGCCCGCCGCGCAGCTTGTATTTGATGTTGGCGCGCGCGGTCAGCTTGAAGAACCGGGAGATGCGGATCGTGACAGAGAGCGAGCCGTCGCCGTCCACCTGTCCATTGTCGCGATAGGTGAGCCTAAGCATCAGCGTGATGCCGACCGTGACAATACCCGCGACATCGACATGGCCCGCGATGACGATGACCACCGAGATCGCAAGACCTCCGCCGGGTTTGCCGATCACCTTGCGATAGCTCAGCGTTCCGGAAAGGGTTATGAAGACTTGGCCAGAAAACGGGCCGAACGAAAAGGCGAGCTGGGCCGAGCCGCCCGCCCCGGCCTCAACCATCACCGAAAGTTCAGAATCGAACGGCCGGTACTGCGCCTCGATCTGAATGTAGCCGGTGCCGCCGATGATGAAGATCGAAAAGATGAACGGACGCTCCACCGTCGACAGGTTGAACCGGTCGGCAATCATGAAATCTGGATAAGCAACGAGCCTGAATCGGTTTTCGATCGAGATGTTGGAAACGCCGCTGGTGCCGAAATTCAGCGCCACTGGAGGGATGATATATTCATGCTCCACGCCGACCGGAATGCCGTTTTCCTTGATTAGCTTCACACCGCCCGGATCGAGATCGCCGAACAGAGTCGACAGGAAATCCTGAATGAATTTGAACTGCGGGTTGAGGCGAATGCCGGTGGGATCGAAATCGATCTTGAGTCCGCCCTCCTTGGTGAAGCTCAATGCGAACTTGGTGAAAGAAACCATCGTCTGGCCGCCGACCACGAGGTCGATGACGGTGTCAATGCGGCCGAAACCGGTGAGAGTCACATGGTCGATATCCTTTGACGCCTCCAAGCGAACCTGGCCGGTCAGAACCATATCGACGAAGTCGGCTGAGAAGATGCCGACGGAAAATAAACTCCGGCGGCCGAGCATCGGCGCGTTGACGTCGACCTGCACCCAAGCGCGCGCCTGCTTCTTGTCGAAGTCATGCGTTATGCGGATCGCGTCGCGGACGCCGGCCGGCAGCTTGTATTTCTTGAGCACGGTGTCCAGCTTGGCGCCGCCGAAGCTTCTGAACACTCTGCCGATGTCGATGCCGGACAGATCCGCCGGCAGCAGCGTTTCGCCGATCCTGTCGAATGGCAAGGAAAGGCCAAGCGCCTTCAACTCGTCGCCGAGCCGGTTGAAGAGGGCGTTGGCCTGCGTGGTGTCGATAATATCGCTGAGTTCGTCGAACCCGGACCGGATGCGATCGATGTCGGATTTGAGCGCCGCCAGCTCCGGTGCGCTGGTCACGGCCGAATAGAGCTTGAGGACATTATTGGGCGCGGCAAGGATGCCGCCTTCGTCGATCCGGCTCGCGGCGTCGAACACGCGGTCCGTGAAAGCACCGGCGGTTGCATAGACACGCGCAAAGTCGTTGTGCAAGGCCCGCACCGTGCGGTCGAAGGCTCTGGCGGTGGCCAGTATGTCCTCGACGTCGTTAATGACATCGCCTGCGGCCGCGAGCACCTTTTCCAGGGGCTTGATCGCCTCGGAAACTTTTGTGGCGAGGTAGGTTTCGGCCCGTTGCGCCATTTGTTTCAGGTAGTTTTCGGCTTCAGTGATGCCTTCGAACACCTCGCCGCAAGCTGCCGAGACCGCGTCGACCGCGCCGAGAGCTGCTTCGGTCAGACCATCGAGCGCATCGCCGACGGCATCCTCGAAGTCCACGAGCGCGTTGCGAACCGTCTCGACCTCGGCCACAAGACCCGCATCGAGCGGGTCCGGCAAACCCTGCAGGAGTCGTGTCAGCAGAGGGATCAGCACCTTATCGCGGATAACCGTCTCAACCAGCGCGCCGGGGGCGAGCAGGTCTTGCGCGGCCGACAGCGCTGCCTGCGCGTCCGCGGCCACCACGTCGACCACCGGCGGCACCGCGCGCAGGGCGAGTTGGATTCGCTCCATTTCGGCGCGCGTCCAGTCGATCGCCGGCAGTACCACCGCATCGGTGGCAAGACCGATCCTGCCGAGCACTTGATCGGACCAGAGCAACAGACCGTCGAAGGAACCCACAAGTGACCCGAACAGGTTGCGAATGTCGTCGCGCAGGGCGGCAACGCCGCTATCGATCTGCTCGGCGGCGGCCACCAACTTTCCGGCGTCCTCCTCAAGAACATCCGAGACCGCTTTGACGGCCACTTTCAGCTGATCAATCGCGGTGGCGATGTCTCCAGCCGCAGCGTTGGCCGCCTCGTCCGCCTTTTGAACCGCGCCACGTGCATCGATGACCGCCTGCTGGGCGGTGGCGATGCCGGCCTTAACCTTTTCGAGCAGGGCCTTGACGGTTGTCTGGAGCGCTGCGTCGACGATTTTTGTTGTGTCGGCGATCAAGGCATCGATCTTGAGCGTGCCGCTGCCGGTATCAGCCACCAGCTTCGCCAGAACGGTATCGATCGGGCCAAGGAACGAGTCGAGCGGCTTCGACAACTCGGTGACGTTCTGATGCGCGTCGTCTGCGATCTGGCAAGCCTCGGCGACGAGCTTGGCGACATGGCCGGCGATCGACTGGCTTATGTCGTTGAGTTCCACGGCGAGGCGTTGCCGTGTCTCCTCGACTGCGGCCAGAACATCGTCGGCAACGCTGCTCAGGCAGGCGCGCAAGCCGTCGCGGAAGGCCTTGCGCCGGTTGTCCGACCAGGGCTTGTCCTCGTCATAGCCGACCGCGAACTGCTCGACACGCTGGCGGGCGCGCCGCATTACAGCCTCGACTTCGGCTTCGACGTCGGCGACAGCTCCGCGCGCCTTCTCAACGCCTTCGCTTAGGTCGCCGATATCGGCCGATGCCTCGGTGAAGATCGGTCTGATGAAGTCGGTGATGTTCTCAGCTAGAGCATCGATAGCAGCTTCTTTGGTACCATGGCCACCCAATGCGTTGTCGACATCGACCAGCGCGTCTTCGAGGTCGCGCAGCCAGTCGGCCAGCGCCGTGCGCACCAGCATCTGCTTGCGCTTGAGCGTGCCGATCGCGTCCGTCTTCAGCTTGTCGCAGAACGCGCCGCCCGACTTCAGCGTTGACGTGAAGGCGCCGAGACTGGTGTCTTTGAAATCCTTGGCGATGGCGGGAAGACCGTTCTTGATTTTTGCCCAGCCATTGACGTCGGTTTCGAAGTCGGTGAGCAGCTTTTTCGCCTCCTTACCATTCCCTTTACTCACCGCGTCTAGGAAGGCCCCTCCCTCTTTTAAGAAAGCGGCGAACTCCGCAGCCCCGTCGAATGTCGCGCCGGTGCCGTCCGGCCCCCAATAATTAAGGCCGCCTGGAATGGCGGGCGCTGCCGGCTTGAAGCCGGTGCCCGCCGTCAGCAGCGTGGATAAATCCGCCGGAAGAGCCTGCTGCTTTTCCTCGGCGTGGCCCGCACGCATGAAGCTGACCGAATCCAGGCCGACAAACACAGGCTTGCTCGCACGGCCGGCATTGATGGCCGTCTTGCGGGCGGCCGGTGTCAGGCGCCAGGTAAATTGGCGCAGGCCGGGGAGGAACCGTCCCACCGCGCGGCGGCGGCCCTCGGCTTGATCGCCAGCATTTTCCTTCGGATCAACGGATCGCTTGTCCGCGACCGCGGCGATCGCCTTCGCCGCGGGCATGTTCGGATAGTCGAGATCGAGGCGCGGAATCCACTTGTCGGTGTCGCTGGTGTTGACTTTGAAATCGGCAAAGAATGTCAGGTAGTCGGGATCGAGGCATGCCTGCGCGACCACAGGCCGGTCGCCGTCACCCTCGGCGCTCGTCACGAAAGCAATGTCCGGCAGAGGGTACACTTGCGGGCGCTCGCGCGCGCTCTGCCGATTCCACAGCGGAATGCGCCAGCCGAAGTCGCCGACGTCGCTGCTCCAGGCGCTGTCGACATTGATGATGGCGGCGTTGAAGCGCACGCGGTCAAGGAAGCCCGAAGCGCGCGGCGCGACCTGTGAAAAGTCCGGATAGGCGCGCTCGGGCTGCAACAATTCGATGTACTCGCGCACCTTGCGCAAGATCGGACGGCGCGACCGCGTGCGATTGGGGTCGTCCTTCACCTTGGGCGCGAACTGCGCCGACGGGTTGGTCGTGCGCTCATAGACGACGACGTGCTTGGCGCGGTGCCACAAGGCGCAGATGCGGCCGAGCACCTCGACCTGCTGCCGCTCGACATGACCGTTGCGGGTCTTGCTGATGATCGTGACTTTGCCGCCGAGGAACTCCGCTCTTTGCGCCGCGTCGCCGCCCAGTGGCGACAGCGCGATGCCCTCGATGACGCCGCCGCGCGATTGCGGCTGTTTGCACAGGATGTTGAAGAGGTTAAGCGACTCGACCGGCCACAGCGCACCTCCGCTCAGGCCGGCGGGATGGTGGCGCAGCAGCGATGGATCCTGGGGTGCCCCGGCCTCGGGAAAGACGCCGCCGACACGCGGCACGAATTCGAGATCGCGATCCTCGTTGTCGTCGAACTTCAACGCTGCACGGTGCAGGGCCGTGGCACGCAGGGCAAATCGGGCACCGGCGGAAAAACGTGCAGGCGTGAAGTCAACCGTGGAGTCGAGGTCGCGCGCCCAGATCTCGAGCCGCTCCGGGCGAGAAGCAGCTGCCGCGCGCAAGGCGTTCCAGCGCCCGGACAAAGCCGGGTCTGCTTCCGGGCCGGCTTCCCCCGGCGGGCGACCGGTAAGCGCCTCGATCTCCGCCACGCGGGCGCCGCGCGCGATGCCGTCTTCCTTGGATATGTCGAGCCCGACCGGCATGCCATAGAGGAATTCTGCCTTGAGGTAGGCTAGCGCGGAGCCGAGACCGTATGCACCGCTCTGGCGAAAAATCTCGTAACTTTGCGATTCAGGCATGAAATAGCCGCGCTCGACATCGCTCGGCCTGATCCAGAACTCGGCGCACGGTGTATAGCGAAGCTCGACGGCGCGCCGGTGCAGGTCGGCCCAGGTGACGTCAATCGATCCATCTGTCTTCTTGATCGTTTCGAACGGACGTGGAGGCGATTCACCCCACGGTTCGGGCAGATCATGGATTTCGAGGCGCCGAGGCTTGTCGGCGCTTTCGCCGACGGATTGCGGCGGCAGCATGTAGTGGTAATGGTCCGCTGTCCGTTTGAATTCCCATATGCGGGTGTCGCCGCTGTAGTCAGCGACCGACGCCGAGCTTTCATCGCCGCGATCGCTGAGTGGCCGGCTGGCATAACGCAGTATCGAGAAGGGTTCGGCTGAAAGCACGACGAAGGCGCGTTCGCCTTGCGCCGTGGCGGTGTCCGTGAGTTTGGCGTGAAGTTGCCTGTCTTCGCGCGGATAGATCGTTTCAATCGCTTGGAGCCAGAACGTGGGAGCGGCGGGCTCAATCGACTTTGGCTTCTGCTGATCGGGGTCGACCAGAGGAATGAGCAGCGGCGCGGAGCGTCCCGATCGATCGAATCGTCCGGTGTCGACGCCAACCTGAGAAACGGCGTCGAGCGGGATCGCCACGTCGAATTGCGAAGCGACGCGACCGTTCGGATAAAGCAGCACCAATCCGCGCGCGGAAGCTCCGGACCCCTGCCCGTGGCCGCCGATGCGCAATTGCCCGGACCCCTCCGTCAGTTTTGAATAAGTGCCGCCCGAAAAAGCCAGCGACGCGAGCCGACCCATCCACGGCGCGGCAGAGATTACCGCGGTGGTACGCATTTTGTAGGATGCGAAATAGAATTCGGCGCGGTCGTCTGCACCCAGCGCCGGCCGGGCTGCCTTCCTAAGCGTGAGCGAAAGCGTTGCGCCCGATGTGTCGAAAAAGGAAAGCTCGGCGGCCTTCATGTCAAATTGCAGTTGTATAGCAAGGGCCGGGGAAATCGCCTCTGTGCCGACGCTTTCCACGAGGTCGCCGGCATCGGCCAGGCTGAGCTGCATGCGCCGCCGCCGGGAGTTGCCCCAGAGCGGAACCGGCACGGGCGGCGAGCATAATGTGAGACGGACGGTCTGCGGGCTCGACGTCAGCGTTGGCAGGAAGGAATGCGGCAATCCGGCCTCGCCGGTCGGCAGCGCCGATCTCATTTGACCAAACGTGTAGGCGGCACGATCGACCAGGCCACCGTGGAAGGTTTGCTTGGCCAACACCGGCGCCGACGTCTTGTCCGTGATGGCGGGGAGGGCCTCCTTCCATTGCAGCGTAAGCCGGTTGTGCGGCGACCACCGATCCGGGCCGAGCCATATGCTTTCGTCGTCGGGAACATCCCACGAGCGCTCGAGGTCGATATACAGCTTGTCTTCGCTCCCGCCTGCGGCGAACAATCCAGGCACGTCGCAGCCCGTCTCCGTTTCCGGAATGTCGCCAATGCCATAGTGGATGTCATCGGCGGTGCGGCCGGCGAGTTCGTCGGCGAGATTGAGGATCAGTGCGCCTTTCTTCGGTAGGTCTTCTGTCGGATTCACCCATGCCGCGTCGAGCCTGACTCGATAGATCAGGCCTCCCCCGGCATCCGGCGTCCATGTCGGAAGACGGATGCTGAGATCGCCGGGACCGGTCGGCGACCCGCTTGCATCGATAGATGCCGAAAATCCATATCCCGACAGAATTGCCGCCGCCGTCGAGCCAAGCGCCGTCGGCCAGAAACGCTCCGGATGCGCTGTGTATTTCTTGGTATCCTTCGGTTCGCCGGTTAAGCCGGCGAACCCGTCCATGTTGTTGCGCGATCGCGCGAAACCGAATTGGCCGAGAACCGGGCTCTTCGGTTTGTCCGCACCCGCTACGACATAGGACGTCCAGCCGTCCTTTGCGGAACCTGGAATGCCGGCGCCGCTTGAATCCTCCTCGATCCAACCGGCCACCAGAGCTTCGGCGTTCAGCGCGGCATCCTTCTGCGGGATGCAATGATACACAACGCAGAAGGGAAATGCCGACGGATTGCGCCAGTCGCCTGCTGGTTTGTCGCCGCGGGGCAAAGGCAATGGCAGATGAAGGTTGAAACGGAAGCGGGATCTGGCTGCGTCTTCGCCCTTATTGTTGATAACCAGCGCCGAGTGGATCAGCTTGTCCTTGTAGTAGCTGCACTCCTCGACCAGGGGCCAGCGAATGTCGGGCTGTTCGTCCGTCCGGTACTGCTCGATCAGAAACGCACCCCGAAAGACGATCCAGTCCTGGGCGATGTCGCCCGCATGCGTTCCACCGTCGATCCAGATCGCCTGCGGCTCGCCGCTCTCCTTGAACCAGTCCGCGGCTTCGGTCGGCGTCTTGTCGAACAGAAGCGGAGCCCCGTCGGTTTTCGGAGCCTTAAAGTCGATCGGCGTCCCAGGAATCCAGTTGAGCAGGGCGCGGGGGGTGTCGCCCTCTCCCTGTCTCGGGAGAAAGTGGATCTCTACGACCCCCGGGATATGCTTCGCGTCAGTAGTTGGACGACCTGAAACCGGCGGCCAGTGAAAGAGGCCGTAGAACCTAAAAGCGCGTCCCATCTCTGTCCCCCCGGGAAAGATGACAGCTATTCTTTGGTACTTTTAATCCGCATCATGAACGATGCTTTTTTGCAATAGGCTATACGTCTTCGAAGGCTGGGTATCTACGCCCAATCGAATTCGAAGGCCGACGATGCTATAAAACCTAGATCCTAATCTATGCTACGCGCTTTAATCTTAATGTCCATCCACACTTTGAGAAATTTTACTTACCCGGCTTGCTAGCAGACAGCCCGGCGAGCTCCGATGCGATCCCTTCCGCTACGATCAGCACATCGTTGTAGAGTCTAAAAGCAAGCCTTGAACCACGGTGACAACCGATCGTTCGAAAGCCAAGCCTTCAGCGCATCCGGCCTCAACCTCGTCGTCAGCGCCATCGTCCATTGGAACACGGTCTACATCGAACGGGCCATGACCCACTTGCGCAGCATGCGTCGCGAGATTCCGGATCATCTGCACATCTCGCCGCTGGGCCGGGAGCATCAATCTGACCGGCATGTACACATGGGATAGCGATCAGCATCCGCCTGAAGGGTTCCGGTCGCTCCGCCTTCCAGTTGGGTCGCGACAGGCCACATAAGTGCTTGATCCGTTCGACCTACGCGTGTCGCTGGGAACAGTTCTGGTTCTGACCCCGTCCCCGATGCGCAAAGCCTTGCGGCGAAAAACCTCGAGGATGTAGCGCTCGCCGCCGGCGCCACGCCCGCGACGACGAGGCGGTCAGCGACCTGGCAGGCGAGCTGCGGCAGCTTTCCGCCAGCATCGGAATGGTCGGCATGGTAACAGGGTGATGACAAGCTCCTGTTGCCGGGGCTGCGCGTATTGAGTGGCGGGTAACGCTCCCCTTCGTTACGCGACGAGCCAGCTCGATCAGATGACGCTACGCTGGCCTGTCACGATCTAGCACTTTATCGAATCGCATCAGCCAAAGAGCCAACTAGGTAAGAAAACGAGCACAGCAGCGATCAGAAGGCGAGGTAGCGCCATCGCGATCAGGACCACCGCCGCATAGCCCATCAGCGCGACCGCGTAGTCCTAGCGGACTTAATCACGAACTTCGAAATCCAGAACGTCTTCGAAGGGTAAGTCGACGCTGATGGGTGTCCCGATTGGGACATACGCGCCGGCCATCCCTAATGTCAGAACGTTGACGCCCGACAAGGTGAATTCGCCGGCGCGATCGCCGCGATGCCGAATTATGGGCCGGAGTTCGACGCCGGTTTTCGTGGTGACCGCTAACTGCACGGTCCCAGCAACCGACGGTACGCTCGGGTCGCCGATAACGCTGTCCATGATCTCTATCGGACGGAACGGCTTACCGGCGCTGCGAGCGCTGTCGATGTATGCGCGAGCGGAGGACGCACCGCTGCCGATTGCGTGGACGCTTGTTTTGGTGAAATCCAACTCCTCGACGAAGACACTGGCGGTGCCATCATCAACACCGACGTTCAATCGAAACGCGGCTGTCGCACCACTGGCGGGGCGTCCGAATACAACACCTTCAAAACCGTAGCCTGAAAGCTTTGCTTGGCGCCAACGTTCCAGAACGATCTGTTCGGCCGCTTTAGCGTAGACATGGGCAACCTCGCCGACCTGGACATCGGCTTTCGTTGTGGCTCCCACCAGATTCTGCAGGCAGGTCGAAGCGACGGAATGCGTAAACTGACCCGACAAAACATTTCCCGCGAACGCAAAACCCATGCTCGGAAAGGCCCGCTTGTTAGCCGCATCCAGGTCGATCGCTTGAATCGGCACCGGAAAGACCTTCGGTCCGACCTGTGAGCCGGTCGCCCCACTTTGGCCGAACTCGGTATCGGCGATCACGTGGAGTTCGCCGCGGTGCGAGCTGACTAGTATCAAGGTCAAGAAAGGGACCCTCCTAGCGAGGACTGTCGGCGCAAGGGCCGCTGGGCAATCTTTATCGCCTCGAGTTGCCCGTGGTCCACAGTCCTCAGATGACCGCGCAAGGGAGGAACATTGCGGGCGCCACGTGTAGGCGGAGGGAGGCGGCCCCCCCTATCGAGTTGGTGATAGATTGCGAATACGACGCTCACGCAAATCTAGGCAACGGGATGCCGGGCATGGAACATTTTCGCATCCAGCTGCAGTAAAAATCGGAGTTCAGGATCGGGATTGGAGATTAGGTGCTTGCCAGCCAGCATTGGATGATCGACTATTCGCTTTGACGAAAGGATAGCGATCGCGACATCGGCCGGGGCTATCCTTTCTAGAGCAGTTCCGCTTTTCTCCGAATCGCGGAAATGCTCTATTTCCTTGTTTTCACGCAATTCCGGACGCAAAACCGCTGCGCACTTTTGCTGGAATTGCTCTAGTGGATGTGTCAGCGGTTCTGGGGGGAGCGGAGGCATGCCGATCGTCTACGTGCACGGTGTCAACACCCGTGACCCCAAGCACTTCCAGCCAGTCCACGAGTATCTCCGCCGAATTGTTGCGCCGGCAATCGCCGCTGACCCGGCCAATGTGTCCATCCGCTCGGCCGATTGGTTTCCACTTTGCGATCCACCCAAATGGGGAGGCATCTCTCGGCCGGCTACACTGCTCGGACAGGGTGCAGAGATCGAACGCAGCGAGTTGCTCGATGCAATAGTGGCAAAGGTTCCGCAAGGGGTTGCACCAAGTTCGGGGCTCACCAGTGGTCAGGCCAGTTCAAGCTCGCAAGGGGCGCGCCTCGATCAACTGGGTGACGACGATCTTGCCGATCTCATCACGGTCTCGGTGACGAGCAACAGTGTCTACGGCTGCAAAGAGCACGCATCGGCATTGCCGCGGATCTCGTGGCGCACGATCCAGCAATACGGGCACAGCTTCAAGCCGCATCGAGCCTCGAAGGCCAACTGAAAATTCTTTCCGACGCCGTTCAAGCGGATGTGGAAAAGCAATCTGCGCTGGAAGCCCAGGGGGCGCTGAATTTCCTTCGCGACATGCGGGACCGGTTGAGCGAAAGCTTCTCGCGTGCGGCCGACAACCCCGGTGCAGCGGTGAGTCTGGCCGCTGGTGAACTGCGGCCGAAGCTCAATGACTTTGTAACCCGTTTTCTCGGGGATGTCCTGTTTTACATGACGCGGCGTGGCACCGCTGCCGCGCCCGGACCGATCCCGAGCGTGCTTATGGATGAGCTTGCTCTTGCTCAGAAGAACAAGGAGGCGCGCGGTGGAGAGCCAATCGTCCTTCTGACCCACAGCATGGGGGGCCAAATTGCATATGACGCCCTGACGTCGTTCCTGCCTGCTGCTCAAAGCCGAACAAAGGTAGATTTCTGGTGCGCGACGGCGAGCCAAGTCGGCTTTTTCGAGGAAATAAACATGTTCCTTGCAAGCTCTTCGTCATTTTCGCAGGCGAGTGGGAAGACCACTCCCGTTGCCAGCACGAACCTCGCTCACTGGTGGAACGTGTGGGATCGCAACGACATCATAAGCTTTACCACCAAAGGAATTTTCGCGGGCGGCATCGATGACGAGGAATACTGGAGCGGCATGTCGCTCGCGGCGGCACATGGTGGTTACCTCGAACGGCCTAGCTTCTACCGGCGCTTCTCCGACAAACTAAGAGCGGCGCTTTCGCCAGGGGGCAACTGAGGTGCCGCTCGAAGCGAGCCAGACCGAACCGGGACTCTGGGTCAACGGAGATGTTCCTACCGATGGTGCGGGGGTACATGCACTAATCATCGGAACCAGTCGCTACGACCATCTGGTCGATGGGAGAAGCCCGGCTCCGGAGACCTATGGGTTGGGACAACTGAGCGCTTCGGCGCTGACGGCGTACCGCTTCTTCATGTGGTTGCGGGACGTCTACATCTTGGATGGTTGGCCCATTGCGAGGGTGCGACTGGTTCTGTCGCCGCAGCGCAAGGGCGTCGGAAAGGCCACGAGCGACGAACTGGACAACTGTGATCCTGGCGTGTGTCGGCATTCGCCGGAGGCGACCTTCGCCAACTGCAAAAGCGCTCTGGAGAACTGGTACGCGGATATGGAGGCTTTGAGGGCGCCAGCGACTGGGCGCAGCCTCTTCATATTCAGCGGACATGGAATGGAGCGTCGGCAGAATTACCAAGTCCTACTGCCGAGTGACTATCTGCGGCCGCCGGGCCGGCCCGTCAACGAGGCGATCAGTACCCCGAACGTCTCTGATGCTCTCTCTTATCTGCCGCGGGTTTCTTCCCACGTGCTGCTGCTGGATGGCTGTCGCAATGACATCGACAAATTGCGTGGTGCGAGCGGTGCGAAGATCCTCAACGACGAGCAAGCCGTTGCGATCAACCCCCTTTACGAAAAGGGGGCACTTTACGCGACTGCGTCAGGCCTAAGAGCTTATTCGCCGAAGGCCGGCGGTCTATCGCTCTTCGGACAGGCTCTGCTGGACGGACTGAAGAACCAACCAGAGCCTCTGCTCGACGAGACCCCGATCGAGCTCACCCGTCGAGGTGCCGTCGCTACCATCGAAATCAACCGGCTCGGGAGTTATATGAAGGGGCGCGTGGCCGCCCTTATCAAAGCGGCAAATGAAAGCGTCATTCAGATCGTGCGATCCGAGGTCGCCTCCTCGGATCCGGGCAGCCCGATAGAGCTTGCACAGTTCCCACCCGAAGCGCCAGTGCTACTGGAGGACAGGTTCACGTTGGATTCAACGCGGCGACCGCCGGTCCCTGCTGCGAGTCAACCTGCCGATTGGTTTCGCGAGCGCTATCAAGCTGCCCGCCCGGCCCGCGTGCCGCCCGCTGACGCCGATCGCGTCACACAGATCAACCGCTTTCACACGATGTTTGGAGCGGAAGCCGTGACGTTCCCCTGGCTGGACACGCTACGGGTCGTGGGGCTGTCAACGGGCCAGTCCTTTGATCACCGCGGCGTTACGCTTCTATCGACAGCACAGGCTTTAAGGACCTCACCCCTACACCGTGTAAAGATTGCCCTCCGTGTCGATCCTAATGACCCGATCGGACATGTATTGACGATAGATGATCAGAACGGCCGGCGCTTCTGTTGCGTGCTTCCCAGCGATATCGACAAACGCACCTTCCATATTGAGATCGACGCCGAAGGTCGCAACTACATTAACTTTGCAGCCTACCTGGCGTCCGAGAACGACGGGCCCACTGGGACCATCGCGGGTGCCTGGGAGCAATTGCGGGCGCGAGACCCGCTCTCGGCCGCCGACGGCCTCCGGGCGAATGGTACCGAAGAGTTTCTGAACCAGACGTTCCGCGATGGAGAGGAGACGCTTCGACAGAAAATGCGCGCGCCCCTTGCGGCAACGGTGGCTGCCGTCGTGCTTCCGCGAGATGTCAAAGCGCAGTCTGCCGTTCACCTCGGATGCGTTTGACCGCGCGTCCGACATTGTGAGCGACATCGTGCGCGGTCGTCTGCAGTCTGATGAGCGCACGCGGCGGTCCGCCAAAGCACTCGCAGGTCGGCTGGATCAAGTAGCGCCGTTCTTCCGCGATGCGGGCCTCTTCTGCACCTTTGGTGGCTTCCCGGCCGAGTGGAGTCCTCAGCTACTGCTCGGTCCACACCACAAGGTGGCGCGTCAAGGCGAGCGACGGGAGACCGGAGACTAAGTCAGGGACGGAAATGACGAAGAAACCGGATGAGCTTCACCTACCGGCCGATCAGGACGAGCCGCTGTTTTTCAAGGCCGAGGTTCCGCCGAAGACGTCGGACGACCGCCATTTTCTAGCGCTCAACTCGCAGTTCGATCGGCCGGGTTTGAACCGTCACGGAGGCAATGGTGACGGTATGCCGTTTTTCGTCTCAGGTATTAGCGGCGTTGAGGAAGGTTCCGAAAACGCCATGCGCGTTCTGGTTACGTCCGGAAACGCCATGTACGAATCCGATGTGGAGCGGCGGCTGACCTCGCTCCAAGCGGCCGTGGAGCTAATGGAGGCCGTCAAGGACGATCAAAACGCTGCCGCTACCATCGCCGATCAAAAGGGAATGGTGCTTGGTTCGTTGGCGGGAACACTGATGGCGCGGCGCGAGGGAAATCCGGAGCAGAACCGCCGGGACGCCATCGACTACTATCGTCGTGCCTTGCAGCACTTTATCGATCACGATGACGGTCCCAATGTCACCAAAACCAAATACAATATGGCGGATGCGTATGCTGCCGGCGTTTGGTCTGACGACCGCAGCGATGGCAGGCTGGCGCTGAGCTATCTGCGCGAAGCCATCACAGAGACCGCACCGTCTGCCGGTGGGTTGCTGGGCCTGTATGCCAGGTTGAACTTCGCAAGCTTCGCCGGGCGTTTCGCCGAAGTTGGTGAGGGCGCGACTCTCGTCGAGGAAGCTATCGTCTATCTCAACGAGGTGGTTGCGGCGACCGCAGACATGAAGGACCGGCGTCTCCAGTCGGCTGCCTTGAACACGCTCGCTGCACTTTATGAAAAGCGCCAATACGGCGATCGCCGGAGCAATCTGGAACGCGCCATAAAATGCCTCGAGGCAAGCCTCGAGCTGCGACCCAAGGAGGAAGTGCCTGACGACTGGAGCCTGACCAATTCCAACCTGCTGTCGATTAAGCGCGCATATGCGCGGGAGTTCTCAGATGTCGGCCTGGAACATGCAGATGACGAATACCTGGTGCACCGAGAGCAACGGATTTCCGACCTTGAGAAGCAAGGTAGGCCCCTGCTTGTCGCCGACGAGCAGCTCGGCCTAGCGAGAAATCTGGTCTTCGGTTCCCGGCGGGACAACGCTCGGTTTGAACGCGGGCGCGAACTGATCACGAGCGCGTACGCGACATTTGGGGAGCGGGGCGCCGTATCAGAAATGGTCGACGCCGTGCACCTCCTACATTGGGCCGATCTCAGGCTTGAAGACCTAAGCGCCGCAGCTTTCCATGGATGGCAGGCCCTCGCGCTCTCCGCGGATTTGGAAGAGGGCGGTGTCGAACGCGTCCGCGAGATTTCGCGCAGTCTCAAAGGGCTGGATGCGCGTGTGGCCATGTTGTTTCTGTCGGCTGGAGAAACAGCAGCGGCATTGGATGCGCTCGAGTTTGGGAGGGCGCGGTTCCTGCGCTCGGCGCTTCGTCTGAGGACCTCGAATACAGATGTCCAGGCACGTGCGGCTCAGGCGCGGGCGAAACTCATCGCGATCGAGCGTGAAGTCACGCGATCTGACAATCCTCCGAGCGAACTCTTGGAGGCGTTTGTCAAGGCACGCGAGGAGCTCACCGCGCTCGGCCAGATCGGCGGCCCGACGGCACCAGAGATCGGCGACAACCTCTTTTTGCGCACGTGGCGCGTCGCTGAGCGGTTGATGCAGACCTACCGCGCGCTGATCATCCCGGTATTTGACAACGGCCGCCATGCGATCGCGGTTCTGGCTCTAGAGGGAAAAGACCTCCGCGCTTCCGTTGTTTTCGGAGACGACGATCTCCAACCGGCTCTTGAACGCTGGAATGCCGCGGACTGGGGGGATCCGGTGGCACGAAAGACCACGATCGATGCCCTGATGACGGATGTCTGGAACACATTTGGGGTCTTTGCCGTGCAGGGGCTGATGCGGCGCGAGGTCCCCTTTGGGTCGCGGGTGGCGATTGTCCCACAAGGTGAGTTTGGTCAATTGCCACTGACGCTTGCGCGCCATCAGGAGAGCGGCTCGGTGTTGGGCGACATGTTCGAGTTTTCGGTCGCTCCCAGTATAGCTGCTCTCGATAGTTCCGTTTCAGATCCGGAGATCCCAACCCTCGCCGCGATCATCAATCCTACCGAGGATTTGCCCTTTTCACCCGTCGAGGCGATCAATTGCCGGGCTGTGTTCGGCTCCCATGAGACAGCGAGTACTTATTTATTCGGCGTCGATTGCTCGAAGAATACCGTTCTGAACGCTCTGCAATCGCGAAGCCATTGGCTCTTTTCGGCGCACGGGTCCTTTGACCCTGTCGACGTGCGCAGATCAGGATTGCAGTTGGCCGGAGGCGAGTTTCTGTCTCTCGACGATCTATTTACACTCGTCCATCTCGCGCAGCCGCGGTTGGTAATGCTCTCCTCATGCGACACGGGCCACCATTTGGTGGGATCGGCCTCGGACGAGTTTATTGGTCTGCCGCTAGGATTCCTGCAATTGGGCGCGGGGGGCGTTCTGGCCACGCGCTGGCCCGTCAGCGACGTAGCAACGGCATTGTTCGTGTCCGCTTTCACGACGAGTCACATATTGAATCGGAATCGTCCCGCGTTCGCGCTTCAGGACGGTCAACATTGGGTGCGTGAGGCAACTGTCGAGCGACTGCGGCCGATAGTGGCACGACTCATTGCCGACAACATTCCGCCAGCGACGCGCTCCGCGCTGCAGGAGTTCGATCGGACGCTCGCCACTCAACCTTCCTCTTTGAAGATATTCAGCCACCCCTATTATTGGGGCGGCTTCGTTCTCTACGGCGCATAAGCGTCAAGAAGTCGTGCTGCATCACAATGGCCCAAACGCTGGCATCTGGGTCTTCATGCGCGTTCTCAAGACACTACGGGCTCACTTGAAATCCCGTGTCTTCACCTGATCGGCTCCCGGCTTCCCCGCAGCGTCACCATGATGTCGCTATTTTTTCCGCCGTGGAAGAGGTGATCGGGCGCGGACGACTGCGGCCACCACGTCGAGGTAAGCAAGAAGATTTTCCACGGTAGGATCAGTTGCGTATATCCGGCATCTTTCGTCGGCCGATAGTCCGATGCCGATGACACAGGGTTGGTTGGTTCGTTCAAGCCTGGCATCGATGACCTGGTTGGGTCTCGCAGCTCCGCGCCGGCCGTACCTGCTCCAATAGCGGCGGAATGGATCGTCCTTCTGCCAACCCTTAAGACTGTCGTCGCGAGAGAACCGCGGACAATCAGCCGAGCAGACCAGGGTCAAGTCCGTGTGCAATCGGTCGAGTATCGGTCCCAAAAAGTAGTCCATATTCTCTTGCGACATCGGCTGGTCCGGAGCAGCGCGCAAGGCAACTTCAATCAGGTTCACCACCTCCGTGGCATCGAGATGTCGAAGAGAAGCCGACAGGAGGTATGCGACCATCGCAACAAAAGGTTCCTCATCGCCGCCAGTCTTGGTCCACTTAGAGAATAGGTAGATAAAATTGAACAATACCATGGTCAGGGCACCAGACGCGTCATGCACGTCGTCGCCTCCACACCACGGGCGTTCGTCGATATCACCATGGGCGAATTCGTTGGCGACCAGCGCGATGCGTTCCATTGGACCGATGTTCAAGGTGTCCCTGACAGCCCAAATTGCTCGAAGCTGTTCTATGGAGCTGTATTCCATTAGATTGAAGTAGCGCTCTCTGATCGCCTCGAGCTTTCCGGCTAATGACAGTCCGCCTTGGAAGAGCCGCAGAACAGTCGAGGGCTGGCGCGATAGCATCCGTTCAAGTTCTGCTCGGTCCCAAAGGACGATCACTTGTTGAGGGTGACTGGCCTGCCAATCCCGTACCCACTGGATCGTAGGGCTGGAAAAGCGAGAGTTCGTCGCGATGATCAGTCGCTCGACCTCAGGGTATGCGGTGACGTTGTTGCAGGCGTTGACGACCGCTTCCTTCTCGACGGTAGCGCCCCGGCCCTTGCATTCAACCCACCATTGGTGCCTCTCCATGCGGCCTGCATCATCGGGTAAATAGAATGCTGCCTCGATATCGCGTCCGCCGTCTGCCGCACCGCCGCCGACGCCACCAACCCGCCATTCCAGGTCCTTGGCTCCCAGCCCGTCCAAAATCCAATAGACGCACTCCTCGAGGCGGTAACCCTTGAGGTCGTCGAATGGAATTTCCGTCGCGAGAACCCAAGACTCGGACTCTGCCTCCATGTCGCTACTGACCTTCCGAGCGAGTTTTTGCCCGAAGCAGGTACACGCTCAAAGCCGACGCCACCGTTACGACCAGCTCAGCTTCCTCGAACTGGGGCTCCCTTCCCTCTCGCAAATGCCTTCCTTGTTCGGAGGCAAAGCCCCATAACTTATGAACGGCTTCATCCAGGGGTTTTGGGAAATTTAGCTTAGCTATGATCGGTCCCAAGGTGCTGGTCGTCGCGGTGTATTCGCGGGCTACACATTCCAGCGCCGCCAAAGCATGTTGGATCGAGCCCGACACATCTGGCTCGGGCCGCCTAGAAATATCCTTGAGAGCCTCGTGAACTTCATTGGCCGCCGTAGGAGCACCTGCTGAACGCATCGTCTCGACTGCATGGGCCGTCGATAGCTCGAACGCCTCTGACCCTCGGACCATAATTCGGCCGTCCTCCATCTTCCAGCCGATCCCATGCTCACGAAAAACATCGTTCACCCGGGTCTGGAATCGAGAGGCGGCTTCCCAGTCACCACGGTCATGAACAGTCTGATGGATCTTTTCTGCTAGGTCATAGATGCGGAACCATGGCGCTTCATCAATGAGCGCTTGGACCTCGCCCTCGATATTGCCAGGTGACCAATTGCCTAAGTCCGGGCGCCGTAGCATCACGCCGCAAACTATGTCGCGCATCGAGCCAGGGCCAAAACCAACGTCGTAGGCTAGTACAAGCACCGCATCTCGAATTGCAGGCGGGGCGTCTTCGCGAAGCTGAATCTCAGCGTCAGGCGCGCGGTATCCGAAGCGGTCTGAGAACCTGCCAGCATCGCTGCCCTTCATTGCTTCTCCTCCTTCCTATGGTCCGATCAGTTTACATTACTGCATGTAAGAACTCGATCACCGCAATCGGGAGCGATCGAGGTGAATAGGGGCCGGAACAAGAGCTGTTCAGAATCTTGCGCTAAGGCCGAACGGAAAGTGAACGCCCGGATGTTCGCTGTGGATACGCCATTTGCCTCCTGTACCGCTAGGCTGCTTTGGACAGAGGCTTGGCCACTACCGTTCTAGCATGGAGTGGAAAGTGGCCCGACGTGCGCTTCTCAAAGAACACGAACGAAAGACGCTACTCGACATTCCGATCGACGAAGACAGTCTGATCCGCCACTATTCTCTTGCGCCTCCCGATTTGCTGGAAATCCAGCTACGGCGGCGCGAACACAATCAGCTCGGCTTTGCGATCCAACTCTGCTTGATGCGTTATCCCGGCCGGCCACTGTTGGCTAACGAGGTTCCTCCGAAAGCTATGCTTGACTATGTTGCTGGGCAAATAGCAAGCTCGACCGCATTCAGGTTGTATGCCCGTCGTGAGGAGACCCGCAGCAATCACATTGCTCATCTCCTAGGGTATCTACGGAAGCGAAACGCAACTGCCGAAGATCGGCGTGCCGCATTGCTGACGGCAATCGAGAGGGCCTCAACAACAGACGCCGGTGCTTCGATTGCTGGCGCCATCGTGGCGGAGTTCCGCAATCGAAATTCGCTGCTCCCGGCAGCCAACATTATCGAGCGGATGGGGATCGCGGCTCGCGCTATCGCTCGTCGGCGTGCGGAAAAGACGCTGATCGAAGGCCTTTCGTCTGATAGTCTGCAAGACCTCGACCGTCTTCTGGTGGTTGGCCAAACGATCGGGCAGACGCGCTTTCATTGGCTGCGATCAGCGCCAGATGCGCCAAGTGCCTCAAACCTGGTCGGGCTGACCGAACGTATCGCCTATCTGCGGACGTTGGAGATCGATCCGAAACTGCAGGTCCGCATATCATCGGGTCGCTGGGACCAGATGATCCGTGAAGGCAATGCTACGCCGGCCTGGCTGGCTAACGACTTCAATGCCAGTCGTCGACACGCGCTGATCGTGGCGCAGGTCATCAAACTCAGCCAGAAGCTCACCGACGATGCTGTGACGATGTTCATCAAGCTGATGGGAAGGCTGTTCTCTCAAGCCAGCAACCGCAAGAAACAACGGCACATGGATTGCAGGCCCGATACCGCCAAGGCGATGCGCATGTTCCTCGACACGATCACTGCCCTGCAATCGGCGAACGACTACGGCCAGAATGCATTGGAGGTTCTCGATCAAGAAGTTGGCTGGCACCGGTTGCTCCGAATGAAGCCTGAACTTGAGTCGATGGTCGAGGACAACGAGGCATCGCCATTGACCTTGGCAGCCGAGCAATATGCGACCGTCAACAAATATACCGGTGCGTTTCTGCCGGTGTTCACATTCCGCTCCCGCTGCAGCCGAGGAACTGAACGCCGAGATCAGCGACATGTATCCGCTGGTCGAGGTTCCTGACCTCCTGAGGGAGGTGCACGATTGGACCGTCTTTGCGGATCACTTCACGCATGTCCGCACGGGTGACTCTCCGCGGAATATCTCAGCCATGCTGGCCGGAGTTTTGGCGGATGCGACCAATCTGGGGCCGAAAAGAATGGCGAGCGCATCCAAGGGTATCAGCGCTCACCAGATCGGCTGGATGCGTACATTCCATGCTCGGTCGGAAACGTACCGCGCGGCGCAAGCGTGCATCACCGATGCGCATACCCGGCATCCGCATTCTCGACTTTGGGGCAACGGAACGACCGCGTCATCCGACGGGCAGTTCTTTCGCGCGAGTGATCGAGCCGCAAAGCGCGGCGACATCAACTTGCACTATGGCAGCGAACCCGGATCGAAATTCTACAGCCATCTGTCAGATCAATATGGTTACTTCAGCATCTTGCCCATCAGTCCGACCGAAAGCGAGGCGGCCTATGTGCTTGATGGGCTGTTCGATCAGGACACGATCCTCGACATTCAGGAACACTTCACCGATACAGGCGGTGCAAGCGACCATGTCTTCGGACTGTTCGCTTTGATCGGCAAGCGCTTTGCGCCACGGCTACGCAACCTCAAGGATCGGAAGTTCCACACCTTCGAGAAAGGCGATACATACCCGGCGCTATCGAACCATATCGGGGCACCGATCAATGCAACTCTGATTCTCGATCATTGGGATGATTTGCTCCATTTGGCGGCGTCGATCACGACGCGATCAGTGGTGCCGTCTACAATCCTGAAGAAGCTGTCAGCATGTCGGCTTCCATCTGGCGCCGCTGGCCGAGCGCATCCTGGACATGATCAAGCAAGGCGAGCGGGTCTATGCCGACGAGACCACGCCGCCGACCTTGGCGCCGAGCTTCGGCAAGACCAAGACCGCCTGGCTGTGGACCTATGCCCGGACCGATCGACCCTTTGGCGGCACAGCGCCGCCGATGGTCGCCTACCGCTTCGAGGACAGCCGCGGCGGCGACTGCGTGGAGCGTCATCTCGCCGGCTACAGCGGATTACTGTAGGTCGACGGATGGGGCGCCTACAACCGGCTCGCCGAAGCCACGCGCGCCGGCGGTCCGCTGACGCTTGCCGCCTGCTGGGCGCATCTGAGGCGCAAGTTCTATGAGCTGCACGTCGCCGGCCTCTCGCCTGTGGCGAGCGAAACCGTCGAGCGGATGGCGACACTTTGGGCGGTCGAGGAAGAAATCCGCGGCAAGGACACCGAGGCCCGCCGCGCCGCCCGGCCGGCTGAAGGGCCCAAGCTGGACGCTTACGCGGCATCGAGTATGTCGGCCGCCATATCTCTGATCGCGCCGAATGCAGGAAGCCTAGATGCTCAAGCTGTTTGAGATAAGGGTTCGCCCGCACCGAGAGGCGAAGCGAATGGGGGGATAGAACGGGAGTATGAAAAAGCTGGGGGCGCCGCTGGCTTTACGTTAGCCTGGCCGCCATGTCCGACGTTGCAACGTCCATCGTGTATCAACTCAAGGTGAGCTTGCGCGGCATCACGCCGATGATCTGGCGCCGGCTGCTCGTGCCTGCGGACCTAACGCTGTATGGACCACACCGCGTCGTTCAGATTGCGTTCGGATGGGAGGACTACCATCTCCATGCCTTCAAGCTGCACGGCGGCCGCTACGTAGGATGTGGACGGGCGAGCGCCACCGTGACGCGTCGGGCCGCGAGATCATGCTCGCCGATCACCAGCTGCGGGTGCGCCAGCGCATCCTCTACGAATACGATTTCGGCGATCTGTGGGAGCACGAGATCCGGGTCGAGGCAAAGCTCGAGCGCGAGGGCGGCAAAGCCTACCCGGTCTGCATCCGGCCAGCACTATCAAGACTTATTTCTTGCAAATGTTGCAATCGACATAACTTATCTTTGGATTCTTATTTCCCTCCCAGCGTACATCGGTAGATCCCTTGTCCTTATCGGTAACGGTAGCTGTCGAGGGATCGCCATTAGCCGTGTACCCCACAATCGCGCATTGTCCACTTGGTGCAGTGATGTGGATAGTATTTTCGCCAACCAGTTTTGCACTTCCCGTGCAGGTTCCCTGCAACTGAGTGCAGTCGCAGGCGAAGGCAAGGTTCGTTGTGGACACAAGAAGCAATATTGTGAGTTTCGTCGACATAGTGAAAGGCCTCAGTCTAAAGTTAAACTGGCAGACAGTACGAGTATAGATGTAAGAAGACTGCTGTGTCAACTGTCTTGTATATTGGTGCGTCGGTAGCGAGCCGGTCGGCCGCGAGACGCTGGCGCGGATCGTCGGGAGAAGCTGTCGCATTGATCTTCTGATAGACGACATTCGTGAAGAACTACGCGGCCGGCCTTACGACCTGGTCGCAATCGCGGGCGGCTGGAAGCACTTGACCCGCCCGGCCTATGCCGACGCCATCCGTGCCGCTGTCGGAAGTAGTGAGAAGGCGGCCGAGCTGACGCAATCCGAGGTGCTGGTGCTGATGTGGATCGCTTATTTTTGGGGAGCATAAGGATCTGTGTGGCAGAGCCGAAATCGGGGAGAATGCGATAAGGCTGGACAGTAGTTTTCGTCGAGGTCTGCCATTTTATGAAACCACCGCGCCGATCGAGCCGCCGTTCACCGTCAAATCCCGATAGCGCCCGTACTCCGGATGAGGCTCCGACAATCCTGCAGTTCCGCGTCTGGCTGAAAGCTCTTAGCCCGATGGCCAGAGTGGGGTCGGAACAAGAGCAGTCCGAAATCGTACGCTAAGGACGAACGGAGCATGAACTGTGCGTAGCCCGGATGTCCCGTATGTGATCCCTGTGGATTGCCATCGGAATGCACCTGTTTTGATTTCTTCGTCCGTCCGACTCGACAACGCTCCCGGCAGGTTTGTCGTGGATGGAGTTGGCCAATGGCTAAACGGAAGCTTCTCAGGGTTCAGGATCGACGAAAGCTTTTCGATATACCAGCTGACGAGGACAGCCTGATCCGACACTATTCGCTGTCATCGGCGGATCGTCTGGAGATTGAACTACGTAGGCGTGAGCATAATCGGCTCGGCTACGCCGTTCAGCTATGTCTGATGCGATACCCGGGCCGAGTACTGGCAGCAGACGAGACTCCGCCTCGCGCCATGCTCAGGTATGTTGCCGACCAGATCGGCGCCGACCTAGAAACATTTGCGCTGTATGCTCGCCGTGGGGAAACGAGGCGCGACCACACGGCGCGCTTGATGGTGTATCTGGGTACAAGAAGCGCGACGGCGCAAGACCGGCGAGCCGCGCTATTGGCTGCAATTCAGGCGGCCCAGATGTCCGACGACGGTGCTGCGATAGCGAGTTCTATTGTCACCACGTTTCGTGAACGCGGGTCTCTTCTGCCAGCGATCGATACGATCGAACGGATCGGCCTTGCCGCTCGCGCCATTGTTCGTCGACGGGCAGAGAGAGCGCTGATCGAAGAAGTTCCGCTCGATAAGCTTCAATCATTGGACAGGCTACTGGAGGTTGATCCGGCGATCGGCCAGACGCGCTTCCATTGGCTGCGATCCGCGCCAGAAGCTCCAGGCGCGTCAAACCTGGTCGGGCTAACCGAACGGATTGCTTTCCTGGGCAAGCTAGAAATCGCTCCGAAATTGCGGATGCGCATCTCGTCTGGACGGTGGGATCAGATGATCCGTGAGGGCAACGCCACGCCGGCATGGCTGGCCAATGACTTTAATGCCAGCCGTCGGCACGCGCTGATCGTGGCGCAGATTATCAAGCTCGGCCAGAAGCTCACCGACGAAGCAGTGTCGATGTTCATCAAGTTGATGGGTCGGCTATTTTCGCAAGCCAATAACCGCAAGAAGCAGCGGCACATGGACTGCAGGCCGGATACCACCAAAGCGCTACGCATGTTCCTCGACACGATCACAGCCCTGCAGTCCGCCAACAATCATGGCCGGAACGCATTGGAGGTTCTCGATCAGGAAGTTGGATGGCACCGGTTGCTTCGGATTAAGCCTGAGCTTGAGTCGATGGTCCAGGACAACGAGGCGTCGCCATTGACCTTAGCGGCCGAGCAATATTCGACCGTCAACAAGTATGCCGGTGCGTTCCTGCAGGCGCTCACGTTCCGCTCAGCGCGCCGCCACGATTCCCTTCTTGCGGCGATTTCGCTGCTGAAACGGTTCTATGCCGAGAAGCGGCGGACACTTCCGGATCGCGTCCCGGTCACCCACCTCAGCCAAGCTGATCGACGGCTCATCCTCGGGCAGGAGAAGCCCGATCGTCGTCTCTATGAGATTGCAACGCTCGCGGCTTTGCGAGACCGGCTTAGATCTGCGGACATTTGGGTCGACGGCAGCCGATCCTTCCGACCGATCGACGAGCACCTGATGCCGCAGTCAACTTTCACCACAATGAGGGAGGAGAATCGCCTCGGACTGGGCGTCCAAAGTGACGGCGCGCAGTGGCTTGCCGAAGCGCGGCAGATGCTCGACTTCAACCTGAAGCGCCTTGCGCACAGGGCACGATCTGGGAAGCTCGAAGGTGTTCGCCTTGAAGCTGGTACCTTGATCGTCACGCCGACCGCCGGCGAGGTTCCCGCTGCAGCCGAGGAACTGAATGCCGAGATCAGCGAGCTTTATCCGTTGGTCGAGGTGCCGGACCTCCTGCGGGAAGTTCACGACTGGACCGGCTTTGCGGATTGCTTCACGCATGTTCGCACGGGTGACACTCCGAGGAATGTCTCGGCCATGCTGGCTGGCGTACTGGCCGATGCGACCAACCTTGGTCCGAAACGGATGGCCAGCGCGTCCAAAGGCATCGGTGCACACCAGATTAGTTGGATGCGCACCTTCCATGCTCGGTCAGAGACCTACCGCGCGGCCCAGGCCTGCGTGACGGACGCACACACCCGCCATCCGCATTCTCGCCTTTGGGGCAATGGTACGACGTCATCATCTGATGGCCAATTCTTCCGAGCAAGCGACCGAGCCGCAAAGCGCGGAGATATCAATCTACATTACGGCAGCGAGCCCGGATCGAAGTTCTACAGCCATCTGTCAGATCGTTACGGCTACTTCAGCATCTTGCCCATCAGCCCGACCGAAAGCGAGGCTGCCTACGTGCTCGACGGACTATTTGATCAGGACACGATCCTCGAAATACAGGAACACTTCACCGACACCGGCGGCGCGAGCGATCACGTCTTTGGGCTATTCGCTCTGATCGGCAAGCGGTTCGCACCGCGACTGCGCAATCTCAAAGATCGGAAGTTCCACACGTTCGAGAAAGGCGATGCATACCCGGCGCTGTCAAACCATATCGGGGCGCCGATCAACACCACCCTGATCCTCGATCACTGGGATGATCTGCTTCATCTGGCGGCATCGATCACCACCCGTGCCGTTGTGCCCTCGACGATCTTGAAGAAGCTCTCGGCATCTCCGAAGGAAAGCCAACTGGCGAAGGCTCTTCGGGAACTCGGCCGCATCGAGCGGTCGCTCTTCATGATCGAATGGTACTCGAGCTCGACGTTGCGCCGGCGCTGCCAAGCCGGCCTCAACAAGGGCGAGGCAGCACACAAACTCAAGCGGGCAGTCTTCTTCCATGAGCGTGGCGAACTCCGCGACCGGTCGTTCGAAAGTCAGGCATTCCGCGCATCGGGCCTCAATCTTGTCGTCAGCGCGATCGTCCACTGGAACACGGTCTATCTCGACCGCGCGGTCACACAGCTCAAACAAGCGGGAAGGAACATTCCAGATCCGCTGTTGAAGCATATCTCGCCGCTAAGTTGGGAGCATATCAACCTGACGGGCATCTACACCTGGGACAGCGAGCAACACCTCCCGGAAGGCTTCAGGTCGCTCCGCCTCCCGGCTTGGCTACGGCGTGCCGCATAACGTTCCTGCTCCGTTCGACCTTAGCGTACGATTTCGAACTGCTCTTGTTCCGACCCCGATGTAGGCGATCAGCACGCGCGCATTCACCTGCATTTCGATCGACACATTCCCAGCACATATCGTCGCATCGACGTGATGCTCAAACATGTCGTCGAAATTGAGATGTATCGACATATCCGCGATTGTCGGCAATCCCCAACTCAGTGCGTCGCAAGTGCGACCGTCCGGACTGCGCCCCTCCAATCGGTCATTTCGACACCTCCCGCTTTCTCCCCAAAGCGGACATCAGGCCAGAGGCGTCTGACTGACTATTTTGGAGTGGAAATCGGTCAAGCGGATATCGAGCTGCTAACGTCTGCTTGGCGTTACTTTCAGACATTGGCGTGTCCACGAAGCGGACCTTCGTTGGCCGCCATAGAGACCGAGACCGTAGTTGTCGCTCTCGCCAAAGGGTGGGTCGGCCCCGGCGGCGGCGCTAGCGCGGTATCTCATATGGCCCTATCGTGCACGAAGTGATCCATGAAATGGGGACCGCCCTTGGACGAGAACGTGGTAGAAGCGCCTTCACCCCCTGAGCCCCGCAATCCGCTCGAGAACGGGAAGGATCGAAAGAAGGCTCTGGCCAAATCCCCCTCAGGTGAGATCGATCACTTTCTTCTAGGCCGGCTATACCCGGAGCCCCACAACGTCTTCAAATCCACCGCTGCGGTCGACCCATCGGCCGCCGACGTTATCGTGGCGTTGGACACCAACGCGCTGCTGCTGCCCTATCAGCTCGGCAAGAGCGACCTTGCCGGTTTGGCGACCGTATACGCCAAACTCGCTGGCGAGAGCCGCCTATTCCTGCCCGAGCAGGTCGCGCGAGAGTTCATCAAGAACCGGGACCGCAAGCTCGCCGACATGGTCCAGGCTCTCGAGGATCGCACCTCCCGGCTCTCTGGCTGGGACGTAAATGTCAGCCCCTTGCTGCTCGAAGGGTTTGCGGACCGAGAGGCCCTGACGAAGGCTGCCTCCGATCATGAGGAAGCCACCAAAGCCTACCTCAGCCAGCTCCGGGCCTTGGCGAAACAGATGAAGGCTTGGCGCGGAGACGATCCAGTTTCCGCCCTCTATGCCGCAACCTTCGGCAAGGAGCAGCTGATCGGCGCCGGGGGTGCCGAATGAGAAGATCATCGAGGAACTGCAATACGGGCTGCTCCACCAGGTGCCCCCGGGTTATAAGGACGCGTCGAAGGACGATCAGGGCATAGGGGACGTCATTATATGGCTGTCCCTGCTCGGTCTCGGCAAAACCTCGAGTAAGGATCTGGTCTTTGTCACTGGCGAGCAGAAGGGTGATTGGTTTGTCCGGGCCGGCAAGCAGCCGCTCTATCCGCGGCCCGAGCTGGTCGACGCCTACCGCCGCGCCTCTGGCGGTCGATCGCTGAGACTATCGAGCCTGCACGACTTGCTACGCGACATGGAAGCTCCTGAAAGTCTCGTGAATGACGTGGAGATCGCGGAGGCCAGCGCCAATAATGCAATCCAGGCAGCCGCCGCAGGAAACCTGCGCTTCGCCGATACGAGGCACACTTCGCGGCGATCGAGCGAGCTCCGTTTTTATGGTGGCGGGCCAGCCGTTCCAGCAGGCGAGAAGGTCTTCGACTACTCGACCTATGACGGGCGTGCGCGCATCGAACACGCTGGGCAAGCTTTCGATGTCGCTTTCTCCAAAAGCAGCGATACGTCCATATACCTGCTCAAACGCGGTGCCACCCGACGGATTGGTCGGGTCAAAAATGCCGAACTCGGCCAGATCTTGACGATCGACGCTATCGACACCACGTCGAGCCACTATACGATCCAATTGAACGACGGCTTTCTGGTCGAGAATGACGCCGGAGCCGTTCTGGCTGGACGTATCTCAGGTATTCAAGACGACACCCGCGGCTCGGATCGGGACGAGGTTCGATTCTTTTATACAATCAACCCATCTGGCTCTCAGGTGGTGATGCCTTGAGACCATTCTTGTACGATGGCGCGATTGTCCTCGCGCAGGACGTCTAGCCAGGAGCCGATATAGTCGGCGTGGCGAACGGTCGGCATGATACCGAGCGAGGCGCAGCAGAAGGCTGCGTTCATCTCGGCGACCAGCTCCTCGAACGCATATTTCTTGGTGCCGAAGCCGCCGGTCATGTCGCGGCCGAGACGGGACGGATGGCCCGTGGCGTGGCCGAGCTCGTGAAGCGCCGTGCGGTGCCAGTTGATCGGCTCGAAATAGGCCTGGGGCGGGCGACCTGCACATAGTCCAGCGCCGGGTCGTAGAAGGCCCGGTTGCCGCCGACGCGAAAGTCGATGCCGGTGGCGCGGATCAGCGCCTCGACCTTGGGGGTTCGATCAGACCTTACGGCGGTGGCGGCGCGACGATAACGATGCCGTCCGGCAGGTTCTCGCACTGCGTGGCGTTGAACACCGTGAAGCGCTTTAGGAACGGGATTGCCTGGGCGTCCTTGCCAGTTTCGCGAGCCCGGCGCTTCTCGTCGCCCGGCACGAAGCGGTCTGCATAGACGACGGTCGTGCCGCGCTCGCCCTTGCGGACATTGCCGCCGAGCGCCAGCGCCTGGCGAAAGGTGAGCCAGCTCTGGCCGGGGAAGCCGTGTTCGACGACGGCGCCCCAGAGGATCAGGGCGTCCGAATAGTGCCGGCCAGTGGCGGCGTTCTTCGGCATGGCGAGCGGCGCCTTCGTCGCCGCCGTCCCCTAGGACTGGACCCAGGGCACGCGGCCTGCCTCCAGCTCGGCGATGATCTTGCCGGTGATTTCGTCTTAGAGGCTCGCCGGTCCTGGCCGGCGCGAGCGGGAGCGGTTCTTCTGGACATCGCGGATCTCCGCGACGGGTGCCGGGAGCCTCTCTCCCAGCCCTCAACCCGTCACGGAAAACCCGTTCCGCACTCTCACTCTCCGGGGGCGTTGCGGGGTAGCAGAAGGGGTCGGCCGAGACCAAAGGCTCGGACGTAGGGGAAGGCTTTCCCCTTCCAATCGGCGCCAACCTCGTTCGTCAAAAGGGGCGGTCTCCGCGCAATTGGGCCACAACGCTGCTCGTTGCAAACTGTCAGAAATCTGCGCTTATTTCTGACAGGGGGATGGCCATGCAACGCTTGACCGAACAGATTCTTGCGCACGCGAAAGGGCTGCCTGAAGGCACGCCGGTCGCGGCCAAGAGCGTGCTCCATCTGGGAAACCGGGCGGCGGTGGATCAGGCTCTGTTGCGCCTTTGCCGAGCGGGGCAACTGCTTCGGGCTGGACGGGGTGTGTACCTGCTGTCCGTTACGATTCGGTTCGGTGCGAGAGCTCCGTCCGTGGAGCTAGCGGTGGAGGCGATCGCTGCCCAGCGCGGTGAGGTCATCGTCTCGAGCGGTGCGGCCGCCGCTAACCGTCTTGGGCTTACCACTCAGGTGCCGGCCCGGTCGGTCTATCTGACGTCGGGGCGCTCCAGGAAGATGAGACTTGGAAAGCAGATCGTCGAGCTTCGCCACGCGCCACGATGGCAACTCGCGCTGGCTCAGCGGCCCGTGGGCGAGCCGATACGAGCCCTTGCGTGGTTAGGACCCGACGGGGCCGAGACAGCCCTGCAGTCCTTAAAGCGGAAGCTTGCACCCGCTGCATTCAACGAGTTGGTCGCAGCGGCACCGCAGCTTCCGACATGGCTGGCGCGCAGCGTCGGGAAGGTTGCGCATGGCTGATGCTTTCCAGCTCGCCGGGATTGAGTTCGCGGATCTCGTGCCTTTCGGCGACAAGTTGACCGCGGCGCCGCTGTCCTGGTTCCGGAGCTGAGGCGTTGCGACAGGAGGCGAAACGATCCCGAACAAGTCGCGCACCGGCTATCGAACCTGCGCTTGGCTGGACCTATCTCTCGCGTGAATCGCTCGCTCGCGCGAAGGCGCAGATGGACGAAGAGTCCATGGGCGTGCGCGACGAGATCGGCTTCCTGACGATACACCAGCGATACGCCGACCACTTCTTTCCCGGTACGTCGGTCTTGCATACCCGCGCGCGCTACGCGCTGTTCGTGCCCTGGCTGTTCGAGGATCTCGCGGGCATGATCGGACCGGCCGCGCAGCGCGCCTTGCGTGAACGCGAGAGACTGCTCGCAGGACGGCTGAAAGACGCGGGCGAAGCCCAGGTGATCGGCGGCCGTGTCTTTCCAAATCCCTCAAGTCAACCGCCGTCCACCGTCTATTGGAACGCGCTTGCAGTTTGGGGGATCTTGCGTCCGCGACTGGACGGTCGGACGATTTCCCGAGGACAGGTGCACCGTTTGCTGAAGACCGTCGACTCGCCCACCGACGATGATGGTCAGCCTCTCCTGAGCTTCGAGCCACCTTTCGTACCGCTTCCCGATCGTCCGAGCAATTGGCAGAGCGGACACATCACGCTTCGCCTGAAGGAGACGGAGGCCGAGTTTTTGCGTGAGCGGCTGGCGCAGCTCCGTGGCAATGGCGGCCGTGAACTGTCACTGCTGGCAAGGCTGGTCAGAACCGAGGCTGCAGCTCCTGCCGAGATGTGGGCCGACGAAACATACGCCATCGCCGGTGCCGATGAGGGCCCGCTCGTCCGTGCGCGGCAGGCCGCTAGTCTCGCGGGCATCGGCCGCGCCGTCTACGACGCGCTGCTGGAGCGGATCATCGAGATCAACGACAAGCGGGAAATCTCGGCTCGTCACCGCGAGCATCTGGAGGTTATCCTCGCGGAAAAGGGTCCAATCGCAGCCGGGCTCGACATAGCAGCGCTCGAAGCGGACATTGGGTCTCTGCCGGCGAAATTGCTTGCAGTAGTGACGGCGACGCGGGACTGGATCGCTGCGGGATCGGGGAATCCTGTCGCGCTTTCCGACGTCTATTCCGCAGCCGAGGCGCGCAAGGGACCGCGCGCGCGGCTTGCACCGACCCCCAATGGGCGGGCTCGGCGACTCGAATGGTCGAGCGACGAGCATGGCTTGGCCGGGCTCCTGCATTACCGGTGGCAGCAGGTCAGTACGCTTCTCGATGATCTGGCGGATGCCGAATGAGCGGCGCGGTCGACAGTTGGCCAGCTCTTTCGTTTCTGGAAGGCCTGCGTCCCGGTCTTGACGAGAACGTCGAATTGGCGTTGCTAGCGTCTTATTCGGCGGACCTTGGATCGATCGGCGCGGCCTTGCTCGCCCTCGCGGGCAAGGACAATGATGGAGGGCGAGGCAGCCCGTCCGATTTCGCCGATGCCGTTGAACGCCTGCGCGGCAAGGTGCGGATCATCATCCAGCGTGGCCGGCTTGCGAAGATGCGGCGAACGCCACGTATCGCGGCGGTGCTGGACCAATTCGTGCGGGAAGTCGATTTCGACGAAGCCACCCATAGCTGGCATCCCAAGGCGGCGCTGGTACGGACTCGGAGCGAAGGCGGCGAAATCGGCTGGCGGCTCTGGATCGGAAGCCGAAATCTTACCGAGTGCGTCAACCGTGACATCGGACTCCTGCTTGTTTCGGGAGAGAGTGGCGGAGGCCTGATCTCAGGGGCAGGTGATCTGGCGCGCGCGCTGGCTGAGCGTGCCGAGCTGAAGGGAGTCCGGCCTGCTTCCCTCGCTACCGCGGTTACGAAGATCCCGTGGCGCGCGCCCGCCGGCGTGCGCGTCGAGCGGATTCGCTGGTCCACTGGGATAGGAGGCCTGCAAGCTCCAGTCCCACCGGCGGGGGTCGATGAAATCGTCGTCGTGAGCCCGTTCATCGACAAGAACTTCCTGGCCGGACAAGTATCGAAGGGGCCGACGCCGGCAAAGCGTGTGCTGCTAACGACCATGCGCGAGATCGAGCGGATCGGCCCGTCGCTCTCCTCGTTCGACGATTTGCTGGCGCTGGATGCGCCGGACTATCCTATCGGCGATCCGGAGCCGAAGCAGGCGCACGCTGTCTCGGCATCCGAGGCAGATACTGCGAATGATGAGGAGGAAGAGATCGGCCGAGGCCTCCATGCCAAATTGCTGCTCGTGCGCGCGGGACGGAAGCGGACCTTATGGCTCGGAAGCGCCAACGCCACCATGCGGGCGTGGACGGGCCGCAACGCCGAGGTCACAGCCGAGCTGCATGTCACTGAAGCTCTGGAGAAAGGTCTGAAGGCGTTGCTCGACTCGGCGCGGATCGTCGAGGCGCCGGACACCGAATATCAACCGGACGCGGCGGCGCTGGAAGAAGAAGCGCTCGAGCGAGCTCGGGCGCAGGTCGCAGCGCGATGGGCGAGCACGCTCAGCATCGACGGGAATGAGATCCGTCTTGTCCATCGTTCCGATCTATATCCCGATGGATCGCATCCTGAGGAAGCAGACATCCTGCTCGAAGTCGGCGCCTTGCACGGCGAGCTCAAAGCATGGCCGCGGCGACAGACGACGGTGCCGCTTGGGCCGACGCTTCCTGCCGAACGAAGCGAGTTCGTGCGCTTGCGTGTCAGCCTTGGCGAGAAGGGACTCTCCTGGCTGCAGCGCGCGCCGGCCGATCCGCCTTTCGGCGAAGAGCGCGATCGTGCGGCCTTCGTGCGATTTCTGGGAGCGAGGGGCTTTCTTCTCTGGCTGGCCGGACTGCTGGCTGGTGACGGCCGCGACGGGGAGGATGATTGGGCGATTGAGAAGCAACAGGATCGTGCAGCTCCCGGTGCAAATCCAGCGTTGGATTCCGCGTTGCCGACGCTGGAGGAGATGCTCGCGGCCTGGTCGCGCGATCGGAACAAGTTTCGCGAAATCGAACGCCGCGTTTCCAAATACCTGCCGGCTGTGCTGGAACAGGCCGGCCAGGAAGACCCGCAAACCGCTGCGATGCTGCGGCGCTTCGAGGAGCTGTGGGGCAAGCTCCGGATCGGCCTCGGCGAAGAACGCAAGGGGAAGCGTCGGTGAGCGCCCCCAAGCCTTTCCAAGAAGCAGCCGTCGATGCCGCGCTCTCGGCCTTTGCCGATCTGGGCGGGCGCCGACGCTTTCTGGTGGCCGATGAAGTCGGTCTGGGAAAGACGGTCGTCGCGAAGGAAGTTGCGCGTCGAATGTCGGAGGGCGGCCAACGGCCTCTCGTTATCTACTACATCGCCAATGGCCATTCGGTCTCCCATCAGAATAAGAGGCGCGTCGTCAGTTTCCTGAACGAGCCGGAACGCGAGGCCGCTGTTGCGACTCCGGATCGGCTTTCCCTGATCGCGGTCTCGAAACGGCCCGATAAGCCGGTTCGGATCTACGCATTGACGCCGGCGACGTCCTTCCCCGGTGCGCGTGCTCGCCTGACCGGCGGAAGAAAAGAGGAACGGGCTTTCATAAAGGTGCTGCTGGATCGGGCTTACCCCGCGTTCGCCCGCGACCTCGATCCGACCATATTGCGCCTGAGCGTCGGAGGTTCCTGGGATTGGCTGGTTGAGGATGCCGAGAGGAAACTCGAGGAGGCGCCGCCACATCTGACACGGAGGTTTCGGGAGGCGCTGGCGGCTGAATTCGGAGACCCCGTGCGCGAAGGGCTCGAGCAAGCCCTGCGGGGAGACGAGGAACGGAAGATAAAGCCGCTCAAGCCGACCACCTTTGTCGGCCACCTGCGTCGCGCCCTGGCGCTGGCGACGCTGCGCCACCAACCACCCGACTTGGTCATCCTTGATGAGTTTCAACGCTACAGGAAGCTGTTGGACGAGAAGGACGCGGATCCGCTGCTCGAGGCGCTGCTGGAGCCGCACGGGTCAGTGGCTCGGCCAGCGATCCTGCTGCTCAGCGCGACACCCTACCGGCTGCTCAGTACGCGATGGGAGGAAGCCCAGGGCGTACTGGCGCACGCCGAGTTGCTTGAGTTGATCGGGTTCCTCGCCGGCCGCGATGTCCGTGACCGCGCAAAGACTTTGTTTTCTGATTTCGGCGACAAGTTGCGGAACATTGCGGTGCATGCGGAGACGACCGATCCCAGCCTGGAAATCGAGATCTCCGAGGCTGCCGGACTCAGGGATGCTCTCCGTGCACTGCTGACACCGGTCATATCCAGGACCGAGCGGGACAGCGTCGCCTCGGGCGATCCGCTGGCCGGAACGCAATTCCTCGCAGCAGAGCCGATAGCCGAGGACTTTCAAGTCTATCGACATCTGGCGGACAGCTTTCCCGAGGATGTGCGATACGAAGCGCTGCCCTATTGGTCGTCGGTCCCGCTGCCGGCCCAATCCCTGGGGCCTCGGTACGCGGCATGGAAGCGCGCGACCATCAAGGCCGCGCCGAAGCTCACGAAGATGACACGGGAGCGCCGCAACAAGCTGGATGCGCCAGCGATGTGGCCTGACGCGAAACTCAGGGCGCTCTGCGCCGTAGCGCCGGCGAAACTTTTATCCCTGCCTTGGGTCGCGCCATCCCTGCCGTGGTGGCCGCTTGCCGGTGGCTGGAAGAGCGTGGCGGCAGACCCGAAACTGCTGATGTTCAGCCGCTTTCGGGCGACTCCGCCGAGCGTGGCAGCGCTCCTGAGTTTCGGCGTCGAAGCATCATGCCTTCCCCGAGAGCGCGGCGGCTATGAGAAAGCCTATCGGCGGCGTCGCTTCAAACTCGCAGCCGTTCCCGGGCCCGTCATGGTCGCCTTTCATCCGTCGCCATGGCTGGTCCGATATACGGATCCTCTGATGAAAGCGGGAGAGACGCTCGGTGGCATCCGTAAGCAGGTCAGGCGGCAGATTCTGGCGGCCCTTCCCAAGGGGATCATCGAGAAGGACACGGTGAAGGCCCGTCGACGGCACCGATCCATCGGCCGGACCTTGGCCGCGATCGAACGGGCGGCCGGGCTTTCGGAACAGTCTGCCTCCGCGTGGAGCAGCGCCGTCGGTGAGGATCGCGCAGCCCGGTCCGCTATCCGTAGGTGGCGACAGACGCTAGCGATCGAGCGCCTCTCGCCGGCCGAACTCGATGACCTCGTCGACTATGCCATTGGTGCGCCCGGCGTGGCCCTCGGCCGGGCGCTGCTGCGGCATGACCCGACGATCCTTGATCCGGCGCGCTATGGCGAGCTCGTCCATTTGAGCTGGCACGGCTTGCGCGCCTATCTCGATAATCCGGTGATCTTGTCGTCGCTGCCGGGCAAGAACGCTGTCGATCAGGTGATGGGCGCCGTTATCGATGGCGGTTTCGAAAGTGCGCTCGACGAGCATTTCTGGCTTCGCGCGCAGAATCTTCCAGAGGGTGCCTCAGGCCTCGCCAAGGATTTGCAATCTTCGCTGGGCCTGCGGGCGGGTAGCTTCAGCTTTCACAGCGTTGGCGGGCCAGCGCACAAGATCCCGGTCCGTTCCCATGTCGCTGTTCCGTTCGGCGACGCCGAGGCAGAGCCGGCGGGCAAGGTACATGGAGCACTCGCGCCATCCGCGCCAGCACGGCCGGACGAAGTCCGCCGGAGCTTCAACACGCCGTTCTGGCCGCACGTCCTGGCAACGACCTCGGTCGGACAGGAGGGTCTGGATTTCCATCCCTGGTGTTCGCATGTCGTACATTGGGATCTGTCCTCCAACCCGCTCGACCTTGAGCAGCGCGAAGGCCGCGTTCAGCGCTATGCCGGGCTGGCGGTGAGACGGCGACTTTCGACCATGTTGCGCGTAGAAGCACTTAGACACGCGGTTGTGTCGGGCGGCTCCCCTTGGCATCGCCTGCAGCGCCAGGCGGAGAAGCTGGTTGATGCGAGCGGCCTTCGACCTTGGTGGGTGCTTGAGAATGCCGATATCAGGCGCCACGTCTTCGAGCGCCCATTTGGCCAAGACATGAGCCGCTTCGCCCAACTTCGCGAGCAACGAATGATCTACCGGCTGACGTTGGGCCAGCCCAATCAGGAGGACTTCATTGAAATTCTTGCGCGCGGCGGCGAGGCGACCCGCTCATTGCTGAGTCCGCTTGTGCTGGATCTCTCCGCTATGGGGCTACGTCAGGCATCCGAACTGGCGGCGTCGGACTGCCAGGGGGCGTCGCTGTCACGTCTTCCCGAGGAAGCCGGGTGATCCAAATCCTCGGACAATAAGTGTCATGCTCGGAGCTTGTGTATCTTGCGCGAATCCCCCTCCAACGCCGTACTGCCCAGAAATTGCGCGGAATCGTGCGTAGCGGAGCTGCTTGCGGAAAGGATGACGATGCTAGCACCAGCCGCACGGAGCGTAATGGTGGGTGTTTCCGGCTTGCGCGGCGAGCTTCATCAACTCCCGACCGCCGCTATGCTCGCAGAGAAGGCTCCTTTCGTCTATCAGTCAGGAGCTGGCGATCACCTTCAGTCGCATAGCGCGCGTTAGGTCTCCATGCTCGCCAGGAGATTTAGCCCTTCTTCCGTTACGGCCGCATGCGACAAACCAGGCTGAATGATCCGCACATCGAATTCGTAACGGTAGTCCTGCCAACTCGCTTTCAGCTTCTTGAGGAAGGCTGCGGTTCCCAGTTTAAACGGGAACTCTTGCCCTTCTCGAGACGTAACACCTCCCGCCTCAGCATATGCGTAAACATGCGATCGGGACGATCTCGCCACAGGGCGGACTTCTGGGCCTGACCGCAGACTTCGTAAAGATCCTTGACGCGCGCCCAGCCGTCTCGGCGCTGGAGTACTTGCAATGGTGGAGGATCACCTGCACGACGCCCTTGGTCACGCGGAGCGTCACGACGTCCGCTATCTCGCCGGACTCGGCATCTCTCGCCCTTCTTTGTCACGGAGCTTGCGCGCCGCCCACCAACTCGACCTTCAGTCGCGAGCCTGAGCCAGCCGTGCCCTTATCCGCGCGACCACCGCGAGCCGCGCTACGATCTCGCCGGCGATACGGCAGGCCTCGGCCGCTGAGGCGCGGAATGACGTTCGATCCCGAGTTGCTTTCGCAGCTTCCCCTTTCTTGTCAGATAGCATTGAACTCGACGCCGATGGCATCATGCCGTTCCAATTGACCGCTCGCCCATGATCGTTAGCGGCTGTCGTGAATCCTGTCCGAATAATGCACAGGGAGCGTCATGGTCGATGGGATTGACGACTGCACGCACCACATCCGGCTCCCTTGATGCACATCGCAAAGAGAGTCGCCCAAATCGAGCGCTCCTCAGTTGTAAGGGGATAGCGGCGAATAAATCTCGCGCCGCACCTTGATAGGGATGGGCTTTGGCCTACCGTCGAAACGGGGATACAAGTTATGTCTGGAGATAATAGCCTGGTCGTTGATCGCAGCGTTAAATGTTATTCTGGCATAGGCTAGAGTAATTAATGCAACCTGTCGCACGTATCAATCTAGACAGGCGATCGCAGTTCGATCTACGCTCGACCCTTACATGAAACGGGAGGCTCGCCATGGACTTTGAGACATATCAGAAGCAGGCGATCAGTTACATTCCACTCATCGAAGCAGCTGAGTTTTCCTCATATCAGGGGCTTCCAGAAACCCGCATCCCCACCGTCGAGAGAAACGCGCTGAACGAGGGGACGAGACTACTCGAAGACCCTTCGTTCAAAGACAAGCTCTGTCCGTTCTTGCGCGGCGTGGCACAGAACACACAGGAGATCGCGGCCGCAATCATACCAATCATGTTCCCTATGGTTGTGGCTGGCACGATCTCCGCTATCCCGGCGGTTGCCGCTGCGGTCGCGTACATTGTCTTCAAATCCGGTATCGATTCGATCTGCAAATCGAACCCTCCTCCATCGACCGGATCCCCGGCTTGATCGACAAGACCCCAGAAGAGGTTTTGAAACTCCTGTCTCACAGGGGAGGCTTCAACTCGGACATTCTCCGTATCATCGCGAACCGCGGCCCCGCGCGGCCGCTCGGACAGGAAATGCCTTGGGTACTGAAAAAGCAACTCGGACGGATGGGAATCAGAACTGACGATCCCGGTGCTATTTTCGAATCGTTAAAACGCCTCAACTGGCCGAAGCAGCAATATGAAGCCCTCAAGCGACGATACCCAAACCTGAAGTGTTTGGTTCGATCCGAAAATCAGTTGGCTATCGGAACCACCAGCGAGGCCCGTTTTAACGGCGACTATTACAAACTGCGCACGGGCTACGTCCTCACCTTTCCGCTCGGTGCTCACACGTTCTTGCGATCACTCGCAGAAATGTTCGGAGCTATGACGGATCTTGTCTTTCGAGAAACGATGGCGAGGGGCTTCTCGGAATCCACGGGCTTGCCGAATTGGTGGCTCATCCGGAAAATTCGCTCCGTTCGCGTCAAGGCAGCTATCAACAAGCGCGTCAAGGATGAAGTGTCCGATCTCGCATACGACGCCGAGCGAACCTTCCGCAGCTACACTGATATTGGGGCCGCCGAGATCTCCTGGTTTCGCGAAAAGTGCGGTCCGATGCCGCTGAGCGCCGGGATGTTTGGACATCCACTTGAAGTGGGCTCCCATCTTTCGCTGTTTGCAACCAACTTCCTTGTTCTGCACGAACTTGGTCATGTTAATCACGATCACGACCCTCGCTTGGTGAACGATCCCGCGCAATCGATATCAAGCGAGTTCCAGGCCGATCGGTTCGCCATCAACACCATCCTTAACGCCCCGATCGGCGAGATCGAAAAGATGGCAGGTTTAGTCGGTGCATTTTTCTTCCTCTATGTTGCGGTTCGCCTGGAAGAGCTGGGCGAGGCCGAGGACGCAATCACACATCCTTCCGCATCCGCTCGGCTCGATCAACTTCTGGAGGCGTTGGCTACCCACGACACGTCGCGCGAAGTCAAGTACGTCTTCACCTCGATGACCCTGCAACTTGCAAGAATCGGCGACCTTTTCCGTAAAGAGTCGATGCTACCGGCGGAAAAACTATCAAACACGGTACGCCGAATCTTGTATGGCAGCATCGAATTCAATATGACACAAGCCTTCGTGGAGCAGGTACTGCGATGGATGCTGATCGGCTCTCCTGATAAGCTTTGCCAATATCTTGGCAATTTGAAGTTCCAGTTGGAGGCAAAGCTCAGAGAGGAACCTGATCAAAGAGATGTAGTGGCGTTCGGCCTCATTGCCGAGGTTTATGAGGTGACGAAGGATAACTTCATCATCCGCGACAAGCTGGACATCGCTTACAGGAACGCCGTTAGTGGGAGGGAGACGGCCGAGCAAGCTTCCGGCTAGTTCGCAGGCCCCGGGGCGTCATGCGCAACGGCGGGAGCGCACTGTTGGTGGAGCCGGGCGGAAGAAGGACGGCTCTGGCTGGGCGATCATCAAAAAGGGGTCGGCTCGTTGCGGGCTTCGGTTCGAAATCCTCAAGAACTGCACCAATGCCGCGGCGATCGAGGGCGTCGATGCGGGCATCGCCGATTGCGGACGTGCAGTCGAAGCTGAACATGGATTCTACATCTCGGCCGTCGAAAGCAGTAGCGGTGGCGTTCATCGATCCGATGGGAATGCGCGTCCTGGACCGGCCTTCCCATTGGAGCATTTTCGCGTCGAGTGCGGGCGGGCGCGGAAAAGACGAGGCCCCACGCGCTATCCTGGTCGAGGCCGAACTGACGGTCGCCAGGGCCAAGGCATCGGATGATGCGGCGCTGATCGCCCATCAGGATCTGACGGCTTCAGTGGGCGTTGCATCGTCAGAGTTCTGAACGCTCAGCCCGCCTGCACGACCAGATGGAGCTCACCTGATCCGCGGCCTGCTACGGTCAGTCGGGCTGAAGGTGGTGCGGCTTAGGGGTCGGAACAAGGTGCGCCGGGAGACCGGTAAGGAGTAGATGGTGCAAGTCCATCGCAATGAAGGAGTAGCGATCCACATTGGCCCCGAGTCATGCGCGGTCGGCCGTGAGGCCGCTCGTGAAGCGTTGACAGGGGAGCGTGTAGGCCAGCCATTGAATCACGAAATTGACGCTTCTCGGGTGCCGACGCTCATCTTGTATGCGGAAGGCAACATGAACCGGCGCGACATCGCGAGGGCCGGCTCAACCCGACGTGGTCTGAGACCCTGGCATGTACGGACGCTCCTTGCACGGGAACCGGGAGGCCTCGGGATCGGCCAGCGTGGCGTGTCACGACTGGTCCGCATCGGGAAGGCGAGGAGCCGAAGCCGGTGATGAACGATCCCGAGGAGTCAGATCCTGCCATAGTAGCGAAGAACCCTGCGAACAAAGCCGGCCTGCCGGTGGCGGAGCAGGAGGAGCGAAGGGCCGGAACCGAGGGGAATGCGGATCAGCAAAGCACGCGCCGGGCACAGGACCGGGAAAGTGTGTCCCATGCGCTGGATCGCATACGGCAAGCTGCAAGGCAAAGGAAGAAGGAGAAGTTCACCACGCTCTTCCACCACATCAATCCAGAGATGCTGAGGACGGCGTTCTACGCACTCAAGCGTGACGCGGCCCCCGGCGTGGACGGGCAGACGTGGCGAACCTACGAAGCAGACCTCGATCAGCGGATCGCGGACCTGCACGGTCGGGTTCAACGGGGAGGATATCGTGCCCTGCCGTCACGGCGGACGTATATTCCGAAGCCAGACGGACGGCAGCGACCGCTTGCTATTGCCGCCCTTGAAGACAAGATCGTCCAGAGGGCGACGGCGGCGGTGCTGAACCAAATCTACGAGGAGGACTTCCTCGGGTTCAGCTACGGGTTCCGGCCGGAGCGCGGCCAGCATGATGCGCTGGACGCCCTCTTTGTCGGGATCGAAACGCGGAAGGTGAGCTACATTCTAGACGCCGACATTGCGAGCTTTTTCGACGGCGTCAGCCAAGATTGGCTGATCCGTTTTGTGGAGCATCGCATCGGCGACAAGCGCATCATCCGTCTGATCCGCAAATGGCTCAAGGCGGGGGTTCTGGAGGACGGGATCGTCACGGTTAGTGAAAGGGGAACCGGGCAAGGTTCGGTGATTTCGCCGCTGCTTGCCAATATCTACCTACACTACGTCTTCGATCTGTGGGCCGACCGCTGGCGACGGCGCGAGGCTACCGGCGACACGATCATCGTACGCTACGCGGACGACATCGTGGTTGGCTTCCAACACGAGGCCGATGCCCGACTCTTCCTGAACATGATGCGTGACCGGTTGCAGGAGTTCGCGTTGCAGCTCCACCCGGACAAGACCCGACTGATCGAGTTTGGCCGCTATGCGGCACAGGCCCGCCGCAGGAAAGGACTTGGCAAGCCGGAGACGTTCAACTTCCTTGGCTTCACCCACATCTGTGGGAGGACCCGGCAGGGCCGGTTCCAGATCCTCCGGAAAAGCCGGAGGGACCGCAGGACGGCGAAGCTGAAGGAAATCAAGAACGAGCTGCGACGGCGCATGCATTGGCCCATCCCCCAGCAGGGACGATGGCTGAAGCAGGTGCTTGCTGGCTATTATGCGTATCACGCCGTACCGACCAACTTCCGGTCGCTCGGTGCCTTTCGCGACCACATCATCCGCCTCTGGGCCCAGACGCTTCGGCGACGGAGCCAGAGACATCGCTTGATTTGGGAGCGAATGATACAGCTGGCCAATGACTGGCTCCCCCGACCGCGCATCCTTCACCCCTGGCCGCGTGTACGCTTTGCCGTCAAACACCTAAGGTAGGAGCCGGATGCGGGAATTCCGCCCGTCCGGATCTGTGCGGGGGGTGCTCAGCAATGGGCATCCCTACCGCGATAGCTGTTCCCACAGACACGCTAAGGTCGAACGGAGCGGGAACGTCACGCCGCTCTTCGGATGTGTCTTGGAAATCGGAGCGACCTGAAGCCTTCCGGCATCTGGTGCTCCGTATCCCAGGAATAGATACCGGTGAGGTTGATGTGCTCCCAGCTGAGCGGCGAGACGTGTTTGAGCAACATGTCAGGGATATTTCGGCCCTGCCGCTGCAAATGGCTGACAGCGCGGCTGAGATAGATGGTGTTCCAGTAGACGATGGCGCTGACGACGAGGTTGAGACCGGACGCGCGGAATGCCTGGCTCTCAAAGGAGCGGTCGCGGATTTCGCCGCGCTCGTGGAAGAACACGGCACGCTTCAGCTTATGCGCTGCCTCGCCCTTGTTCAGGCCAGCCTGGCAGCGCCGACGCAGAGCCGGGCTCGAATACCATTCGATCATGAACAAGGATCGCTCGATCCGGCCGAGTTCGCGCAGCGCCTTGGCCAACTGACTTGCCCTGGGAGATGCCGCGAGCTTCTTGAGAATCGTCGAAGGGACGACGGAGCGCGTTGTTATCGACGCTGCCAAATGGAGCAAATCGTCCCAATGATCGAGGATGAGGGCCGCATTGATCGGCGCACCAACATGGTTCCTCAGAGCTGGGTAGGTATCGCCTTTCTCGAATGTGTGGAACTTTCGATCCTTGAGGTTGCGCAGTCGCGGCGCGAAGCGCTTGCCGATCAGGGCGAACAATCCGAAGACATGATCACTGGCGCCACCGGTATCGGTAAAATGCTCTTCGATCTCAAGAATCGTGTCCTGGTCGAAAAGACCATCGAGTACATACGCCGCTTCACTCTCGGTCGGGCTGATCGGCAGGATGCTGAAGTAACCATACTGGTCGGAAAGGTGGCTGTAGAATTTTGAGCCCGGCTTGCTGCCATAGTGCAGATTGATGTCGCTGCGCTTTGCGGCCCGATCGCTTGCGCGAAAGAACTGCCCGTCGGATGACGAGGTCGTTCCATTTCCCCAGACGCGGGAATGGGGATGAAGCGTGTGCGCGTCAGTAATGCATGCCTGTGCCGCTCGATAGGTTTCGGATCGGGCGTGGAATGTGCGTATCCAACCGATCTGGTGGGCGCTGATGCCTTTCGATGCGCTGGCCATGCGCTTCGGACCGAGATTGGTCGCATCCGCGAGTACACCTGCAAGCATCACAGAGACGTTCGACGGCGTATCTCCCGTGCGGACATGGGTGAACTGATCGGCGAAGCCGGTCCACTCGTGCGCTTCCCTGAGCAAATCCGGAACCTCTACCAGCGGATACATCTCGCTGATCTCAGCGTTCAGATCCTCGGCAGCGGCAGGAACATCGTTGGCAGCGTGTGTAACGATCAGCGTTCCAGCTTCAAGGCGAACACCTTCCAGCTTTCCGGCGCGGGCGCGATAAGAGAGTCGCTTGAGATTGAAGTCCAGGACCTGGCTCGCTTCGTTCAACCAAGCAGCGCCATCGCTATGGACGCCCAGCCCAAGCCTGTCCTGCTCCTTCATGGCAATAAACGCTGGCCGAGGCATGAGATGGTCAGCGATCGGTCGGAATGAACGGCTGCCTTCAACCCAGACATCGCCTGAACGAAGGCGCTCGCGGAGGACGCCGAGGGTCGCAATCTCGTACAGCCGGCGATCGGACTTCTCCTTTCCGAAGATCAGCTTTCGCTCAGCCTGGCCGAGATGGGTTATTGGGACGCGCTCTGGGAGTGCACGACGCCCCTCCGAGTAGAGTCTTTTCAGCATTGCAATCGCGGCCAACAGTGGATCGTGCCGGCGCGCCGAGTGGAATGTGAATGTCTGCAGGAACGCACCCGCGTACTTATTGACCGTCCCATACTGCTCGGCCGCGAGGATCAACGGCGAGGCTTCACTATCATCGACCATTGCGGCGAGCTCGGGCTTTATGCGCAGCAGGCGATGCCAGCCAACCTCGCGGTCGAGTACCTCGAGTGCGTCTTGGCCGCAGTCGTTTGCCGACTGCAAGGCAGATATCGTATCGAGGAATAGCCGCAAAGCTTTGGAGGTTTCTGCCCGGGAGTCCACATGTCGTTGTTTCTTCCGGCTATGGGCCTGGGCGAACAGCCGGCCGATCAGCTTGATGAACACCGTGACCGCATCGTCGGTGAGCTTCTGGCCGAGCTTGATGATTTGCGCAACGATCAGCGCGTGCCGGCGGCTGGCATTGAAGTCGTTGGCGAGCCAGGCGGGAGTAGCATCGCCCTCTCGGATCATCTGATCCCACCGCCCGGAAGGAACGCGAGACTGCAAACCGGGATCGATGCCGAGTGTTCGCAGGAAGGCAATCCGATCAGTCAACCCGACCAGGTTCGAGGCTCCCGGCGCCTCAGCCGCCGAGCGCAGCCAATGGAAGCGTGTCTGTGCGATCGCCGGATCAACTTCAAGCAGCCTATCGAGTGCATCCAGCGTCTCGGGCGCGATATCCTTGATCAGCGCCGTCTCCGCGCGCCGGCGAGCTATGGCGCGGCCAGCAAGCCCGATCTTCTCAATCGAATGTAGCGAAGGAAGGAGGGCCTTTCGCTTCCGGAACTCGGCAATAATTGCCGCCGCAATCGGGTTCCCTTGGTCGCCAGCAGCTGCGGTCTCGACCGCTGCAACAAGAGCGGCGCGCCGATCATCCTTGTCGGCAACATGCAGACCAAGATATTCCGTCAGGAACCGACTGTGGTCAAAGCGGGTCTGCGTTCGCTGGGCATAGATGGCATAACCGCGCGCGTCGATGCCAAGCTGATCCGCCACGTAGTTCACGGTCGCAGTGGGCGGTTGCTCATCTTGCCCCAAGAGCCGTCCCGTCTGCCGCATGACGCAGAGCTGAACGGCGAAACCCAGTTTGTTGTGTGGCCGCCGACGTATCTCACATTCCAAGCGATCAACAGGATCGAGCGTGTAGTGTCGGATGATATCGTCCTCGTCCGTCGCCAGCCCGAGAAGCGTTCTTGCCTCCGTCGGACTGATCAGCTTTCTTCTGCCCACTCACGCTCTCCCGTTGCCCGCCAATAAGGGACAGACTTCCCAAGGGCACGAGTGGTCGGAGATCAATCGGAAGGTTGCAACCGGCCGAAGCGTTCTTCTACAGATCTGTGAAGCGAGTTCACGCTTCGTTCGGCCTTAGCGTGTCTGTGGGAACAGCTCTTGTTCTGACCCCTTCTTCGGCAGTACGTCGCTCAAACCACCCCACCAAAAAGACGATCGTCCAAAACAACTTTCTTTCAGTATCTGGTTTGCCCCTGTTCTTCGTGACAATTCTTTCCATGTGGCTAACATCCGGGAAGTTTTTATGATGAAACCACACAAGGCAGGTTTATGCGTCTAGCAGGCCGTTGAAAAACGCGCTCGTCACCGGACCGCAAGGGTGATTCATTGGTTCCGAAGGGATTCGGAGGTGATGGGTGCGCGGCGAAGACGAACGAAGTGGCGAACTGTTCAGCTATGTCGATCTCGAGGCGCGGGTTCGGCGCGATCATCCGCTCCGGGCGATCCGGACGATCGTGAACGAGGCACTTTCGACGTTGGAGCGGGAGTTCGCTGCGTTGTACTCGCCGATCGGACGGCCGTCGATTCCGCCGGAGAAGCTGCTGAGGGCTATGTTGCTGCAGGCGTTCTATTCGGTCCGTTCGGAGCGGCTTTTGATGGAACGGCTGGAATACGACCTTCTGTTCCGCTGGTTCGTCGGCATCGGTGTCGATGATGCGGCGTGGGACCATTCGGTGTTCTCGAAGAACCGCGACCGGCTGCTTGCGGGTAATATCGCGGCGATGTTCCTGGCTGCGGTGTTGGCACAACCCAAAGTGAAGAAGCTTCTGTCCACGGATCACTTCTCGGTCGACGGCACGTTGATCGAGGCTTGGGCCTCGATGAAGAGCGTCAAGCCGAAGAACTCGTCTTCGGGCGACAACTCAGGGAATGGCCCCAGCGAACCGCCGGCAGAGAGCGGCGGGCGTAACACTGAAGTGGATTTCCGCGGCCAGAAGCGGTCGAACGATACGCATGCTTCGACCACCGATCCCGATGCCAGGCTCTACCGCAAGGGGCAAGGCAAGGAGGCGAAGCTGTGCTTCATGGGACACGGGCTGATGGAGAACCGGCATGGCTTGCTGGTCGATGCCTGCCTGACTGTGGCCGACGGGCATGCCGAACGGGTGGCGGCACTTCACATGATCGAGCCGCACGCCGACCGGCCGCAGGCGATAACGCTCGGCGGCGACAAGGCCTACGACGCGGAGGACTTCGTCAACGAGCTGCGTTCGATGAAGGTAACGCCGCACATAGCGCAGAACACAAACGGCCGCCGTTCGGCGATCGACAGGCGCACGACGCGACATAGCGGCTATGTCATCAGCCAGCGCATCCGCAAGCGGATCGAAGAGGCGTTCGGCTGGATCAAGACGGTCGCCGGGCAGCAGAAGACCAAGTTCAGGGGATGTGACCGTGTCGGATGGGCCTTCACCTTCAGCGCTGCCACCTACAATCTGGTGCGGTTGCCGAAGCTGTTGGCAGTGTCGCCATGACCGCGCCAGCAGGCTGCCAACTGATCGGCCGCTGGCGGATCGTCGAGGCCGACCTGTGGGATCGTGGCTATCTCAACCTCGTTGGGCCCGCCGCGATCACTATCGGCGCCGACAATCATGGCGAGATCGCCTTTGGCGCCTTGGAGGCCAGTCTCGATCTCGGATACGGCCCGTCCATGGTCTTCTTCACCTGGGCCGGCTCCGACGAGGGGAACGAAATCAATGGGGACGGTTCTGCCGAATTGCTCGACGACGGCTCGATCGAGGTCACCTTCACCTATCACAACGGCGACGAAGCCATCCTCAAAGCCAAACGGGATACTTCTTCAACAGCCTGCTAGGCGGCTGTATGGCCTTGGCAGCGCTTAGTTTGATATTCCTTCGACGGCCAAGTGGAGACGGCTCGCAATGTCCGGTAACGGAAGAGGCGACCTAATAATCACTTGAACAGTTCCTCCGTAACTTCCGCGGCAAGAGGCATCAAAAGTTTGGCCACCACGACGAGGTTATCCGCGGTCGGATAGATGCCGTCGAGCGACACGTTAGGCGTGCCAGCCTCGAGTTTCAGGCCAGGTAGGTTGGTTTTGGCAATGCCCTCAGTGATTTCTGCTGACGCCTTGTCAATCTCTTTGGTCAGGTCAAATGTTGCGTGCTCATTGAGAGCTTTCAGAATCTGATCTTGAAACAAGGAGGAGGCGACTGACCAGAAGGAATTGTCGATGACGCTGGCAAAGCGAATATCCTGAATGGCGACGGCTTTTCCATTCTTCGCAACGACCGGCTTTCCTGACAAATAGACCCAACCGGTCGTATCGAACCAACGGCCGGGCGTCCTCGCGTCAACCTCCAAGCCCAAGGCGATGGAATCCGAGCTTGGATAGACGTCCACATCCGTGACACGAACCTCGACTTTCCCGCCAGGTACATCTTTTTCGAAGTGTTGATTACGGATGGCTTGAGCCAACTGCTGTTTTAGCAAATCGTAAGAGGCGACGGCCTGGATATTAATCTGAATATTGCCACTTTCAGCGTTATTTTGGCCGAGCGACGGTAGGGGGATCGTTGCGGTGTCGACTGGGCTGGCGGCGAGCACCGTCTGCGCGCCCACACCGACAGCAATGCGAAGGCGGTGCTGCTCCGGCACAACCCCTGAGAAAGCCGCCGATTTGGGAATTACATTCAGGTAGACTGCGGGTAGCTTGTCTCTTTCGATCTTTATGGCATAGGGCCGCCACTGGCTCGCAATCTTCGGCTTTATCGTATCGCAAGGGATCGCTGTTTGCGCTGCCTTCGGGATCTCTGCGCGGTGTTTGTCGAGTTCTCGATTGAGTTCGTCCGCTAAGCCAAGGTTCACAGGCCCCGCGCAGGCTTGCGGATGGCCAAGAATGCCCAGATCGAGACCGATGCAATTCTTGCCGATAATCTCCACCGACGCGTTGTTGACCCATTTTCCTGAGGCTTGCAGCGAAATGACTGGACACCAATCTGGCCCTAAAGTCGCTTGCAAATCGAATGCCGGGTTGACGTCCACCGCGAAACCTTTGCCATTAAGCGAGAGCATCTGCGCTAGAGTGCCCCCAAGTCCGGCTTTTCCAGATACGTGTGCGCCCTGAGACACGTGGAGCGCGGAACCCGATTGCGATACAGCGAGAGGGCCCTGTTTCGTTACGTCGACATGCCAAGAATAGCCTGAACAAACGTTCGACATTCCAATTGAGCTGGGTAGATTGATGCATTGACGTTGCGTCCCACACCCTCGAAAATCGCAATAGGGAACATTCGCGCACTGCTGATGCGTCTGAATGCCCGGGATCGGAGCGCAAATCTGTCCATTGCCGTCGAAACCAAATGTGTTGGGGATCTTGGTGGCGCCGAGCTTGGACAAGACATCGTATGTGACTGTAGCGCTAAGCGTCATCAGGCTGTCGGCCACAGCCGGCACCGGAGCATTCTGCCCTCCGCGCACTGGTGGAGTAAAAAGACTTGTGCCATCGCACGCAGACAGCGAGAGGGACCCCAGAACGCCATCAATAATGACCATGGCGCTTCGTCTCACCGATGCCTCCTTCGTGCCAAGCGCGCGCTCGAATGGCCCGTTCGCGATGCATGTGTACAGTGAATGCAAGAAGAACGCCGGCTAGGTTGTAAAGTTAACAACTGCCATCTACTTTTGATTTCTTTCGCGGCGGCTGTCAATACGTTGGCATTGCCAATGCGGACCTCAGCCGTGAATCCGCTGCGCTAGCGAGTGTGCGTGAACAGGCCCGTATCCTGGCATCCGAAAGCGATGGCAGCGAAGCTGCCGCAGCGCACCCGGTTGTTGAGCGGACAATCGCGAAGCTCGGAAAGGCAAAGCCATCCGATATAGGGATCGTTGCCGCTGACGGTACCGGGCTTATCAAGTGCGAAGTGGCGGTGTCTTCGATCGACCGTCTTGCTGTAGCCCTGCCGCGGATTGTCCGGGCGGCCTCGCTCCAGGGCTTTGAGCTCGTCGCCGGCGGAGGCTTGGCGATGTTTAAATTGGAAGCTGAGACCGCCGGGTTCTCGATTGCAGAATCAATCAGGCGGGAGAAGCGCGTTCTGACTAAGACTGAGCGGGCCAAGGAAGAAGCCTGGAAACGGAAGAGGGATCGCGCGGAAAAGCGGAATTCTTGGGACGATGTATTCTTTGACAGGCCCCGCTTTCCCGATTGGGACTTTCATCCAACCGGCCAGCTCCTGACGTGCTCCCCTGAAATGTCCTCGCTTTGAGCTTAGCCTGTTGTCCGGATGAGGAGACAGGCAATGAAGCGATCGAGATTTTCCGACGAACAGATCATCGGCATTTTGAAGGAGCACCAGGCGGGGCTTTCGGCGACGGAGCTTTGCCGCAAATACGGTGTGAGTGACGCGACGTTTTACAAGTGGCGCTCGAAGTATGGCGGCATGGACGTATCGGAGGCGAAGCGGCTGAAGAGCCTTGAGGAGGAGAACGGCAAGCTGAAGCGCTTGCTGGCCGACGCCATGCTCGACGTCTCGACCTTGCGCGAGATGCTCGGAAAAAACTTCTGACGCCTGGGTCGAGGAGGACCGCCGTGACCTGGGCGATCGAGAACAAGGGCTATTCGCAGCGTCGGGGCTGCGGGCTCGTCGGCATGGAACCGCGGGTTTACCGCTACGGTCCGTCGCGACCAGATGATGCCGGTTTGCGAAAGCGGCTGCGGGAACTGGCGGCCGAGCGCCGACGCTTCGGCTATCGCCGGCTGCACCTGCTGCTGAAGCGCGAAGGCGTGGCAGTGAACTGGAAGAAGCTCTACCGGCTCTATCGCGAGGAGCGGCTGACGGTGCGCAAGCGCGGCGGCCGCAAGCGTGCGCTCGGCACGAGAGCACCGATGGCGATACCGCAGGATGCCAACCAGCGCTGGAGCCTCGACTTCGTCTCGGACACGCTCACCGACGGCCGCCGCTTCCGGATCCTGTGCGTCATTGACGACTTCAGCCGGGAATGCCTGGCCACCGTCGTCGACAACTCGATCTCGGGCGAACGTGTCGCCCGCGAACTCGACATCATCGCCGAGCATCGCGGCTACCCCTGCATGATCGTGTCGGATAACGGCACCGAGCTGACCTCGAATGCCATCCTCGCGTGGCAGGAAGACCGGCATGTCGAGTGGCACTACATCGCGCCGGGCAAGCCGATGCAGAACGGCTTCGTGGAGAGCTTCAACGGTCGGCTGCGCGACGAGTGCCTCAACGAGCGGCTCTTCACCAGCTATCGGCACGCCCGAGGCAGCATCGAAGAATGGAGGATCGACTACAATGTGAACCGCCCGCACACGAGCCTCGACGGGCTCACCCCGAACGAATTTGCAACCCGGTCCAGATCGGACCACAACGTCAACAGGGCTAACTTATAGGCGCGGACAAAACAGGGAGCACGTCACTCCCGTTGAGTTCGAACAGTTCTATGTGTTTCGCGGCTCAGCGCCACGCCGCAGCTTTCACGACGCGAAGGTGTAGCGGCTTGAGAATATGGCGAGTGGCATCGCTGTTGACCTTGTGTTGCTTGGGCAGCGAAGACTGAAGAGCGGCTTAAGCGGGAAGCACAGCAGCGGAGGATCAAGGAGGAACGTCATCGTCGCGAACTGGTTGCGCGCATCAAGCATGTTGAGGATCGGCGTACCGCCGGACTGCGCGCGGTTCCCTCCGAACTTGACGAACTGGATCGGCTTCGTCGTCTCATCGGGATACTCACGGAGGAGGTCTCGGTTGAACAGTCCCCGGCTGTGGGGTGCCAGATTTGGGCGAAGGAGCACTTGGCAAAGCGTGAGGCTCGTCTGTCGGCGCAGGCGATCGAGGATGGGTTCGAGGCGAAGACCGGGATGAGGCGGGGACTGAAGCCGGGTTACTTTTCATATCGCGCATCCGCCATTGCATGGAACTGTTGCCGTTCGGCGCAGCCACCGCGTCCCGCTGCCGGGATCTTGATAGCCGGCAGCCGCAGCATGGTGGCAGTTCAACCGGCCCTGCCCGCGCGCGTGTCTATTGCCTTTTTCTCGTGTCCATACCCAGATAACGGGATGGACGCTTTATCCCCGTAGAGGCCAACCTGGGTCAGATCACCCCATTGCAGGGGTTGAATCAGGTCGCTCCCCAGGGCTCATCGGCTGAGGAATGCGGATATGACGCCATGGTAGAAAGTCTGCATTCCGACCTCTCGCCTCGAGAAGTCCAATGCCTGGCATGGGCGGCAACAGGAAAAAACGCTTCCGAGATAGCAACGATTCTCGGTATCCCCGGAGTTGCCGTCGGTCAAGCTCTCACCAGCGCTTGCCAAAAACTGGATGCCACTCGGCTGCCCGAGGCCATCATCCTTGCCGTTCAGGACTGCCTTATCTGAAGTCGCATGTCAGTTCCGTCGCCGAGTTGTCACTTCGCGAAATGAAGATATGCGCCGACACGCTGATTCACCATGGGCTCCGCAGCCCCATCATGGATGTCATGGATCGTGTCCCATGTCCGAGCTACACCACCTCAATGGACCCGACCCCTTTATGCAAAGGCAGACTATCGAGTGTCGCGCTCCGGCGATACTTATAGCTATGATGTCTTGCGCTACTTGACGGACCTGCGGAGCGTTGCCTTGAAGGTCCGCGAGTGAACCGAAACGCGATTGATTTCCACGATTGTCAAGTGGTGTAGCGCTGTGGTCATCGGCGATATCCGCCAAGCCGACCTTCCTGCAAGGGCTGCAGATACCGTCGATCTAGTTAACCTGCGGCTCTCTGCGAGAGGCCTCGGCCACGAAGCCACTTTGTGAGGCGATTGGCTTTGCAGCCGAATGGTTGACGAACGTCGCCCTTTCGACGACCTGCTCAAGGAGATGGGTTTGAGTTGTGTGTCGAGGAGCCAAGTGTCACTTTAGCGAGAGATCGACGGGACGCTGAAGGCCGTCGTCGATCAGCGGTCGAATGCGGCTCGACTGTGCCGACGGCGCAGAGCTCCATCGCGTCCTCGAGTGACACCGCCTTTTTCCCCCAGGGGACAGCGGGCCCACCGGAATTTCTCCCTAGGCGCCGTCTCAGGGGGGCACTTCGTCCATTGACATACGTCGAATCTTATATGAAGAATTCAATTATGAATCTATGATTGAACCGGCGCCGCGACAGTGATGTGGTTGCCGATGCTCTGGGAGGACCAAATTGACGGGACAGTGGATTGAAATTTCGGCCGGCGCGAACGGCGCCTTCAGGGGGTATTTGTCAGTCCCGGCATCTGGTTCTGGGCCGGGAATTGTATTGTTGCAGGAGATATTTGGCGTAAATGCCTCGATGCGTAGCGTGGCTGACTATTATGCTGAGGAGGGTTACGTCGTTCTGGTGCCTGATTTGTTCTGGAGGCTCGAAGCTGGCGTGGATCTGTCCTACACAGATGCCGATGTCGCCAAGGCAATGGAGTTTAATCAACGCTTTGACGTAGAACGAGGGGTTGAGGACGCGGCTTCCGCACTCGCGGCGCTGCGTGTTCGCCCAGAGTGCACGGGCACAGTCGGTGCGCTTGGCTTCTGCCTGGGGGGGCGGCTCGCCTATCTGATGGCTGCGCGAACTGACATCGATTGCGTTGTCAGTTATTATGGTGTCGGTATCGATACGCATCTTGCCGAAGCCCAGTCAGTGCGGTGTCCGATCGTATTCCACTTCGCCGAACTTGATCGTTTCGTGCCGGAGGAAGCTAGAGCGCGCATTCAAAGGGCGTTTGCGCATCGTCCCGACATCGAGATCTATTCTTATGCTGATTGCGATCACGCCTTTGCGTCCCCGGAGCGCACAAGCTTCAACAAGTCCGCGAGCTTGATGGCCCACTCGCGCTCGATCGCCTTGTTCCGCAAGGTGATGGGTCCGAACTATGACCTTGACAGCCTTTGGCAACGCCACAGTGACCTTGAGTTCATCGACCGTGATGTTGATGCGACTATGGCAACGATGGTGCCGCAGCCTTACGTCAATCACATTCCGACCTTGACCGGAGGTGTTGGGTATCGCGACCTTCACCGATTCTACAAGAACCATTTCATCCCGAAGAACCCGCAGAACGCCAAGGTGATCCCGGTTTCGCGCACCATTGGCGCAGATCGTATTGTCGACGAGTGTCTGCTCTGCTTCACGCACGACATTGAGATCGATTGGATGCTGCCGGGCGTCCCGCCAACGGGCAAGTATGTCGAAGTTCCGTTGGTTGCGATCGTCCGCTTTCGTGGAGACAAGCTATACAACGAGCACATATACTGGGACCAAGCCTCGGTCCTTGTTCAGATCGGTCTGTTGGAGCGCGGCAATCTCCCGGTGGTGGGGGCGGAATCAGCAAGAAAGCTCCTCGACGAGACGCTTCCTTCGAACACGCTGATGGCCCGCTGGACGGAAAGCGCGCCTGGCGCTTCTGAGTAAAATCAAACTCATCGAGCTGTCGGTTCGTGAACAAACCGCCAGCCGAGAACAAGCGGTTCGTATCGATAATCGCGTCGACTGTTCTGTCGGCGCCGAACCAAAGCTCAAAACGGTAACGCCCTGAATCATAGGAAGTGTCCGCGCGTCGGTGCACTTCCTTGTCGGTAAGGCATCCAGGAGGGGATGTTGGCGTCATCGTTTGTAGTCAACGGATACGTCCTTTGAGGCGAAAGGGAGTGGGAGGAGATGAAAATAGACGGGAGGATGGAGGACCATGCGCTCGAGCCGGTGCCGCAGCATCTGCGGCAAGGATGGCTAAAGTTATCCTGGAATACGGCGGGTATCGTGACCACGCTGGTTCAACTGTTTTTGGGGGCGCTAACGACCTTTGCCGCTGGCTTCAAGATTGCGATGGCAGCGGGCGTCTTCGTGGCGATCATCGGCACGGCCATCGGTTGGGCATGTGGGCATATTGCCTTTAAAACAGGGCTGTCCAGTACCGTAATGGCGCGACATCACGGTTTTGGTAAGCGCGGGAGCCTGATCGGATCACTCATATTCGGCTTTATGATTATTGGATTCTTGGCTCTCGAGAATGCGCTGCTTTACGCGGGCTTTCGGTTTGCGCTCGGATTTCAGGACACATTAGCCAGCAAGGTTGTTGTCTATGGAATCTTAACTGCTGCTTGGATTTTCTTGACGGCCTACGGATTCGAGGCCGTATCTAAGGTATCGACATACACGCTGGTGGCTTTTGTTGGGCTGTTGCTTTTCATCACTTGGAGAGTCGTGAGCTCCTACGCGGACGGCCACATTTTCGACTTTCCTGCGCTATTTCCGCCAGATGTGCTCGCCAGCCTTGGCGCTACCAGCGACCTCGGCAAGTTCATTTTCTGTACGAATGTGTTCATTGGTGCTGCCGGCGCTCTAGCACTGGTGGATGCGGACCTCGGCCGATATGCAAGAAGTTCGGTCGATATTGGTGCTGCTGCCGCGGTAGGTAACTTCTCGGCACAGATTTGCATGGTGTTTGTCGGCGGCGTTTTCATGTACGCTGCCATGGGCGAACTGGTGACGCACTACACGACCGTGATGCAGATGGCTCCGGACGCGGCACAGAAACTGGCGATGAGTCCGGAGGGGGTGACCGCTGCCTTCCTGCTGTTCGGTGGCGGAATCGGCGTCGCGCTCATGGTTCTGGCGCAGGGCAAGGCACAAGTGCTGAACACCTATAGTGGCTCGCTTGCGCTTTCCAATCTTTTTGACGCCGTGGGACTTCGAATGAACAGGGTCGTGATGGTCGTCATCGCCAACGTTATTGGCCTCTTGATGGTCGGGTTCGGAATATTGGACCAGTTCAACGCCTGGATCGAGATCCTGGGAGTGATTACGACCGCGTTCGCCGGGATTATGATCGTCGACTACTTCATCGTCAGCGGCAAAGTGGGGGGGCGTGGTTTGCCCAGCACGGAGTTGGTCAATTGGGCTGGTGTGGTTACAACGGTAGTTGCTACGATCTTGGCTCACTTCGTTCTGAACAAGATTGTAACAATTCAGTTCTTCACCTCACTTGGCGTCAGTGTCATACTCTATCCCGCCTTGCGACTAAGCTTGTTCAGACCGGGTCTTGCTAGCGGCGCCGGTGGCCCTACGACATCGGAACCCATTTCGTGATTTTCGCTCGCGTGCCGCGAGACGACGAACCCACGAATTCGAAATGCCTTTTCCCGGCAACCCGCAATTGGCCGACTTTAGGAGCACCCTATGACTGAAAGCCTAGCCGCAGTCGTCACGAAATTTAAGGCGCCCGCCGAGCTGTGGCGCGTTCCTCTGCCGGAAATCGAGCCGTCGGCGGCCCTGATCAGGGTCGATGCTGCGACCTTGTGTGGGACAGATGCCCATCGCTGGATGGGGCATTTCACTGAGGGCGGCGGCGACCAGCCGTTTCTACAGCCTCTGACGCTGCCCTACATTCCAGGGCATGAGACATGCGGTACGATTGTTGACACAGGGGGGGGCATTGTCGATGTACTCAACGTACCGCTTAAGCCCGGCGATCGCATAATTTCAGCCTATGCGCATTGCGGTCACTGCTACTACTGTCGCGTATCGACGCAAACGTCGTTGTGCCACGAGGTCAAGAGCTATGGGCATTCCCATCCCAGTCGGTTGGTGGGAGGATGCAGCCAGTACCATTATCTTCCACCAGGGGCACAGTTCATTCGAGTGCCGGATAACGTGGCGCCCGAAATAGCGGCATCTGCCGCCTGCGCGCTGCGGACCGTCATGCATAGCTTCGAACAGCTTGGGTCGATCTCGAGCCACGAGACCGTTTTGATTCAGGGATGCGGACCGCTTGGGCTTTATGCACTGGCGGTCGCCAAGGATCGCGGCGCCAAGAAGGTGCTGGTCATCGGAGCGCCGGCGGCGAGGCTGGAGGTTGCCGAACAGTGGGGTGCAGATCACGTACTTGACCTGACCGAAGTGGCTGACCCCGAGGAGCGCGTTCGCTGGGTTCGTGATCTCACATCTGGGCGCGGAGCGGATGTTGTGCTGAATTGCGCGAATTCGCACGCGGTGGCGGAGGGCCTGCGAATGTCCAGGCCTGGTGGCCGCCTGGTTCAGGTTGGAATCTCAGGTGAGGGAGATGTGCGGATCTCGCCCCGGCTTCTGTTTCGAGGTGTTCAGATTTTTTCCACGGTGATGGCGAGTGCCAGGCATTTCTATGAGGCCATCGAATTCGTCTCGACGCGGCAAAAGCACTTCGATTTCCACAAACTGATCTCAAACAGATACTCGCTTGACCAGGTAGCCGACGCGCTGTTGGCGATGAGCGAGTTTAGGGAAGTAAAGCCGGTCATCATGCCGCAAGTCGCCGCCGACGCACCGACGCCGGTGCCATGAATTACGGTCGACAGTAATCTGACCGGCGGGTCTGTTGGCGCCTGTCCATGGCTCCGAGCCCGCCGGCTCAAACATCTGCAAATGCTTGATATCGCTCGGCTTGTCCGCTGGGCGCGCGGTTGGCCGCCTATACCTACTCATGTGGTGCAGCCCGCGAAAACCTCTCGCAAAATTGGTCGTCTTCGCTTGCTAATCGGCCAATTTATCGATAGTATCTGATTTAAACGGTAAAATGATCGTGTCGTCTTTGGAGGGTAGCTGTCGATGCCATTGAAACTAAATTTTGCGTGCGGCGAGTACGATCGTACCCTTCCTTTCCGGACAGGCGATATCCGGGCTGAAGGCATAGAACTTAACTATACGCCGCAGGCTCCGGAGTTGACCTTCTACGAACAGATGAAGGACTTGCGGTGGGACGTTTCCGAAATGTCCACGTCAGCATATGTGCAGATGCGCGCGAAGGGGCGAGACGATCTGATCGCGCTTCCCGTGTTTCCATCCCGCGTTTTCAGGCATTCCGCACTCTACGTGCGCACAGACTCCGACATCAGGAGCCCTGAGCAGTTGCGGGGGAAGAGAGTCGGAATTGGCTGGTATCAAATGAGCGGTGCCGTGTGGTGTCGTGGGGCGTTGATGGATGACTACGGTGTCATGCCGCACGAGATCGAGTGGGTATCCGGGACCGATGTCAAAGCTGCGGCCAATGCCGATCAGGTTCATCAGGCTGGCGACATGGTGGCGGGGACCAAGCAGGACAAGCCACGTTTGGAGGTCATGCTTGAGAACGGCGAGATTGATGCGCTGCTATCGGTGCACAGTCCCAGGGCGATGGAGCGCAACGAAGGGACGGTCCGATTCCTGTTCGAGAACTGCCGCGAAGTCGAGGAGGATTACTTTCGCAGAACCGGCATTTTCCCGATCATGCACACGATCGTTATGAAGCGCGAGATCTATGATCAGCACCAGTGGGCCGCGCAGAGTTTATTTGATGCGTTCGAAGAGGCAAAGAATCGTGCCGTCGCGAAGCTATACGACCTAAACGCCCTTTCCGTGGCCGTTCCTTTCATTGTGCACGAAATTGAGCATACGCGTCGATTGATGGGCATGGATTACTGGCCTTTCGGTCTTGCGGCGAATAGCCATTGTATTTCTACCTTTGTCCGTCATCTGCATGAGCAGGAAATCATCGCGCGTAAGCCAGACGTATCTGAACTCTTCCTCGATATCAATTCGAAGAGATCTGCAACATAAGCGATGGAGGAAAAGATGAGGGAGGTGACTGAGGGTCGCTTGAATAGGAGTTTGCCCAAGACGCGAGATCTCTACTACGGCGGCGCGTGGCATAAGCCGCTGGGCGGTTACAGCGAAACGTTCAATCCGGGTACGGGTGAAAGCCTTGGACATTGTGCGGATGCCAATGCTGACGACGTGAAAGCAGCGGTTTCAGCGGCCAGGAAGGCATTCGAGACCTGGCGCTACAGCAAGCCTCTGGATCGGGCGGCGATGCTTAGGAAGGCTGCGGCAATCTTGCGTGAGAATGCCGAGGAACTGGCTTTGATCGATGCACAGAACTGCGGCAACCCGGTAACCGAAATGGCGGGTGACGCGTTGCATGCCGCGGCCCAGATTGAATTCTTCGCAGGCTTGGTCACCGAGATCAAAGGTGAAACCATTCCCATGGGGGGTGGTGTGACCAACATGACGGTGCGCGAACCGCTGGGCGTGTGTGCCCGGATCGTCGCTTTCAATCATCCGCTAATGTTCTGCGCTGGGAAATTCGCCGCACCGATTGCCGCTGGCAATACCGTAGTCATGAAGGCGCCACCTCAAGCGCCCTTGTCTGCGATCCGTATGATGGAATTGCTGGATGGGGTCTTTCCGCCCGGAGTACTCAATGTAATCACCGGAGGTACGCCGTCGGGCGAAGCGCTGGTTTCACATCCCGAAGTTCCCATGGTGACGCTCATCGGCAGTGTGCCCACCGGGCGCGCGATCGCAAGACAGGCGGCGAACCAACTCAAGCAAGTCATCCTCGAACTAGGTGGCAAGAACGCACTGATCGTGTACCCAGACGCCGACCTTGAGCAGGCGATCGACGGGGCGGTCCGCGGCATGAACTTTGCGTGGTGTGGGCAGTCCTGCGGCTCGACTTCGCGCGTGTTTGTGCACGACTCCGTATACGATCAGGTCCTCGCCGGGATCCTTGAGAAGGTCAAGAGATACAGGCCTGGAATTCCCACCGATCAGGCAACCACGATGGGAGCACTCGTCTCTCGAGCTCATCTCGACAAAGTGCTCGGCTACATCGACGTCGCCAAGAACGAAGGGGCTGAGTTGGTGGCCGGCGGCAGCGTTCCGCAGACACCTGAGCTGCAGAACGGGTTTTATGTCGAGCCCACCGTGTTCGCTAACGTTACGAGCGAAATGCGCATCGCCCGGGAGGAAGTATTTGGCCCGGTCTTGTCAATGTTGAAATGGCATGACGAGGAAAAGCTTTTCGCGGACGTCAACAATGTTGAGTACGGGCTGACGGGAGCGATCTTTACCAAGGATCTTGCCACTGCTCATCGGGCGGCCTCTCGAATTGAGGCAGGCTTCGTTTGGATCAACCGCGCAGGGCCGCATTTCCTTGGTGCGCCTTACGGCGGCTATAAGCAATCTGGCATCGGTCGAGAAGAAAGTATCGATGAACTGATGGCGTTCACACAGATCAAGAACATCAATATTACGTTCTAGAATTTCGGACGCTCGCATCCTGGCGAGCCATTAAAGGCCAGGTCGATTTTGTAGAGGAAGCCGGCGATTTTTCGCCGCGCGCAGGTCGACGCATTGCCTATCGACAATACCAAAACGGGAGAGAATACGAAGATGATCGCGCAGAGACTTCTTGGCGAGTTCGCCAGCCTGCTTGTGGGAGGTGAAATCGAAGTGATCGATTTGACCGCAGTGCTTGGACCGAAGACGCCGGTGGTCAAGCTGCCGCCGGATCTGGCGGTGAGCACACCCAAGGTCGAGATCCATACGATCTCGGCCTATGACAAGAACGGACCGTGGTGGGCCTGGAACTGGCTGAAGGTTGGCGAACATTCCGGTACCCATTTCGATGCTCCGATCCACTGGATCTCCGGCAAGGAGCATGCCGACGGCGCGACCGATACGATTCCGGTTAGTAGGTTTGTCGGACCCGTAAATGTCATCGATTGCTCCAGGGAGGCGACCGCAGATCACGACTTCCTGCTCACTGTGGACCACATCAAAGCCTGGGAGAAGATGAACGGCGAAATCAGCCGCGGCGACTGGGTGCTGATGCGTACCGATTGGTATAAGCGCAACGGCTCGGAAGCCGAGTTCCTAAATTCTGACGAAAGCGGCCCGCACTCGCCCGGACCAACTGCCGAGGCCATTCAGTACCTGATTGACAAAGGAATCTGCGGTTGGGGTTCGGAGACAATTAGTACCGACGCCGGCCAGGGCGGCAGCATGGAACCGCCCTATCCCGCGCACACCTTGATCCATAAGGCCAACAAATATGGCCTTGCCTGCCTCTGCAATCTCGACAGGCTGCCGGCGCGCGGCGCCATCCTGATCGTGGCGCCACTGAAGATCCAGAACGGCACCGGCAGTCCGATCCGCGCCATGGCTCTGACGGCAAGGCAAGCCTAGCACGACCCGGAGGACGGTCATGCGACTGCTCGGCGGCCCATCGGTTGGTCGCCGAACAGCGACTCGTTGCGACGACATCTGTGCCAAATCGCGGCACTTGATCGAGGGAGGAATATATGGATCAAGCACTCAAACGTAAGTTGAATTTTCGAATTCTGTCGTTGATATCGGCTGGGTTATTCCTGGCTCACCTCGACCGAATTAACGTCGGTTTCGCCGCGCCGTATATGAGCGAAGACCTCGGCCTTTCACCAGCCGTGTACGGTGCCGGCGCCAGTTTGTTTTTCCTCGGATACATTCTGTTCGAACTCCCGAGCAATTATGCCCTGCATCGGATGGGTGCTCCGCGCTGGCTCGGTCGGATCATGATCACCTGGGGAATCGTCGCTTGCTGCATGGCCTTTGTCGTGGGCGAGCACTCGTTCTATATAACCCGAGTCATCCTCGGCGCCGCCGAGGCAGGCTACGTTCCCGGTGCCCTCTATTTCCTCTCCCATTGGTATCCTGCCGAGAACCGGACGTCGGCTGTCAGTGGGACCATTGTTGCCGCCCTATGCGCGGGCATCTTTGCAGGTCCGCTTGCGGGACTTTTGATCCCAATTGACTATCTCGGCTTGCATGGATGGCAGTGGATGTTCCTGATTGAGGGTATTCCGCCGATCCTGCTAGGCATCGTCTTCATCATTTTCCTGCCACGCGACCCGGCGCAGGCACGCTGGCTGACAGAGAAGGAATGCTCGTTTCTCGTCAATACGATCACTGCACAGAAGCAAGACCTCTCCAGTCATATGACGCGTCATGGGTTCTCTGATATCTTTCGTTCGCCGCGCGTTTGGATATACGGTATTATGTTCTTCTTCTTGAACTTGGGTCTCTGGAGCTTGGTGTTCTGGATGCCTCAGCTCATAAAAGAGCGCTTCGTTGGTCACTCGGCGTTGGCGACAAGTTTACTCTCGACGGCCCCCTATGTTCTCGGCGTCACCATCTGCTTATTAGTAGGTCGAACTGCAGACCGTACGGGAGATCGGCGCTGGCACCTGTTCATTCTGGGGACGTTGGCAGGGACGGCAGCGTTGTGTTCCTTGTATCTCAACACGCCTGTTGCAAGCTGGGCGCTGTTGTCTATCGGCCTTGCCTGTTCCTACTCCTTTGTGACGGTAGCTCAGCCCGTGCCCGCAACAGCCTTCCGGGATGGAGCGCTCGCTGCAGGCCTCGCGATCTTCAACTCCTGCGGTCAAGTCGGTGGTTTGGTGGGGCCCTATATGGTGGGCCTCATTCGACAATTCACTGGTTCCTTCACAATGGCCATCGCACTGCTCGCTTCGTCCTTGATCATAGCTGGTACCTTGCCGATGGTTTTCTATTGGGCCTTCCCTCGGGTCGGGCGTGGTTCGGAGTCGGCCGCCCTACGAACGCCACAGAAAGCGGTTGCCTGACACGGGCTATCGGATAGCCGACTGAAACCCGCCCACGAAGTCGAAACTCGAGGCTCTGAAGAGCCTCGAGTTTCCACCGTTAAGCGCCCGATCACGGGTGTTGATTCACTAGGCCCCACCGAGCAACCCACGGCGGAATCGTTTGGTTGGATCTCCGGCAAACTTACCAGGACACTCGCTAGAGGCCAGTCGCCTGCCGCACTATCGACGGTGGTGTCCTCGGATCCGTACCATCCATAGGGCTGAGACGGCTACCCGACGCACACGAAAAGCTCGGCAATTCGCTGTTCGACAGCGCCACTGGCATCCCTGCAATGCCGATATTTTATCGAGAAAAAGATTGACAGACGATAAAATATCGTATTATCGTTGTTGTGTAAGATAGCAGGGAAGAGGATGATGAACTCTTTGCTTAAGAATGATTCGCTGGACCAACTGCATGAGGATTTGGCGCGAGCCAACATGGCGCCGACGTGGAAGTATGTGTCCGAGTTCGTCGCGCGCGAGCCGAGGGTTAGCTATCGGCCGTGGTTATGGCGTTGGGACGATATCATTCCGCTCTTGATGCGTGCGGGGGATCTAATCACGCCGGAGCGCGGCGCGGAACGCCGCTCGATGGAGCATGTGAATCCTGATCTGACGCCCTATTACAGTACCTCCCATTCGATCGCGACGGCGTTTCAATTGGTTCGCGCGGGCGAGCGCGCCCCGGCGCATCGCCATATGGCTGGAGCAATTCGGTTTGCTGCGCGCAGTCAGGGAGGCGCGGTCTACACAAAGGTGCAGGGCGAGCGGCTTATGATGGAGGAGAACGATCTTCTCCTTACTCCGGCCCATGCTTGGCACGAGCACGCCAATGAGACGCGGGATGACATCATCTGGCTGGATGCTCTGGATTTTCCTCTGGTGAATCTCTTGCAGGCAAGCGTTTTTGAGCCGGGCGAGGGCGAGGTCTGTCCAAGCCGGCCTGATAATTTTTCACGCCAGCAGCTGGGCATGTATCGGCCAACCGGTTGGGGGAAGTACCCCGAAGCGCAGCCGGCGCTTCGATATCCATGGGTTGAGATGCATCAAGCTCTGCAAGACGCCAGGAACGCTGAAGCCAGCCTCTTTGATGGGGTGATCCTTGAATACGTAAACCCGATCAACTCGGGGCCTACCTTGCCGACGCTGTCTTGTCGCGCGCAACTCCTGAAGGCCGGCACCAAGTCGAAAGCGCATCGGTCGACCTCAAGCACGGTCTATTTCGTGATCGGGGGTGAAGGCGTTTGCGTCATCAATGGAATCGAATTCCACTGGGGGCGTGGCGATGTCTTCGTCGTGCCGACATGGGCGTGGCACGAGCACCACTGCAAAGGTAGCGATGCCTTCCTGTTCTCGATCACTGATCAGCCCGTGCTGGAAGTGCTGGGTATGATGCGAGAGCAGCCTTACGAGCAAGATCACGGCCACCAGAAAATAACCGCGAAATTCAATTCCTAAGCAATCCAGGACTCTAGGATCCGCGTACATGTCACTGCCAAAACTGAAAATAGTCTTCAACTATCGCAGCCCGTTCTGCGCGTTGGTCGTCGAAGAGCTGTTCGCGCTGAAGCGACTTTACCGCGTCGAACTTGATTGGTGCCTCGTCAAAGAGGTGCCTCGGCCCTCCAGTTTGCCGATTACGCAGCAGAACCCGCGGTTTCCTTACAATCGCAGGGATTGTGAGCGGCGTGCCCGCTGGCGTGGGCTGGATTGGGCGCCACCTGAGTGGCGGCTGACCGACGTGTCCGCGGCAACGCACCTTGGTTTGTGGCTGCTCCGTAACAGGCCTGAGCTATTCGAGGCCTATACCATTCGTGTCAGCCGCGCGTATTGGTCACACGGCGCGAACACCAGCGAAGCTGCCACTGTAGAAGCTTTGGCGCGCGAGGTGGGTGTTGCCGAGGGCGACATCGCCGCCGCGAAGGCGGCCACTGCTGCTATTGAAAGCGAGTTAGCTGGTAACGCCGCCTGGTGTGATGAAAGTGGCGTCCTCGGCGTCCCGTTCTTTGTGGTCGATGGCGAGAAGTTTTGGGGGTCCGACCGCGTCGGCGCCCTCAAGCGCCACCTCAATGAAGCGGGCTATGGCAGCGCGTTGGCGGCAGTCGACGACGACATCCTGTTCGACAACAGCGCCGCGGTCACAGTACCCGTCGCCGGCCGCGAAGCAAGCGTGGCAGTAAACCGGATCTTCTGTGTTGGCCGGAACTACTCCGAGCATGCCCGCGAAATGGGGGTAGATCCAACACGCGAAGCCCCATTCTTCTTCATGAAGCCGTTGGATGCATTGGTACGTAGCGGTGCTCAGGTTCCTTATCCCTTGGGAACAAGCAGATATGAATACGAGATGGAATTGGTCGTCGTCTTGGGTGAAGCGATCTCGTCGCCCGTAGCGCCCGAAGAGGCTTCGCGCGCGATCTTCGGCTACGCCGCGGGCCTCGATATGACGCGCCGCGATCTTCAACTGGCGGCCCGCGACAAAGGACGGCCTTGGGAGCTTGGAAAAGCCTTCGAGAGCTCGGCGGTACTAGGACCAATCAAGCCGGCCGAGGATTTGGACAGCGACCCAGCTGGGCAAATTGTGCTGCACGTCAACGGCGACATCAAGCAGAACGCCAGGATCGCGGACATGATCTGGTCGGTTCAGGAGATCGTCTCCAACCTTTCGCAATACTACCACCTGCGCCCTGGCGATGTGATCTTCACTGGAACGCCTGCTGGCGTGGGGCCGGTTGTGGTCGGCGACCAACTGCAAGGCGAGATCGCGGATGTCGGCAAAGTGGAAGCCGTGATTGTGCCCCGCCTTGAGACGAGGGCCGAGCCCGCGGAACGGGCGAGCGCCTCGGCATGACCGGAATGGTCTGATCCTCAAAGCCGCACGAGCGGCTTCCGTTCGCGGCGTCGTAGAGGCAAGAGTGCGGAGCATCCGTCGGCGGGAGGAGAGAGCCGACCAAGCTATCGTTTGATGAAACAGGACGCGGGCTGCTGATCGCGCCTCCCGAAGTGGGGAGGCGCGATCTCGGGATTGTCTAGAGGGCCGTCAGACCCGCTGCCTGGCGGCGCAGACGCCGCTGCGAGCAGGCGAAGCAGAGGTCTACGCACCTGGTCTTGAGAGTGCAGGGTCAGCCCTTTGTCGGGCTGAACTGCAACTGGGCATTTCGCGTTCCAGCACCTGGCGGACCAGTCGAATCGAGTTGGCGGCCGATCGAAACTTCTATCGTATTCTAACAGGAGAGAAATCATGACGATCAAGCGTATCATCAGCGACAAGGTCAAGGAGGCTCCGCCAAAGACGTGGTCAAATTGCCTTGTGGTCGGAGATCAGTTTTTCGTTTCCGGTATGACGGCACATGATCTGGACGGCAACGTTGCCGGCGGCAAGGATATGTACTCGCAGTCTCGCCAGACATTCCTGAAGATTCAGGCTCTGGTCGAGGCCGCTGGCGCGAGGATGAACGATATTGTCAAAATGACTATCTTCGTGACCGACATCTCCGAACGCAAGGAAGTCTGGCGTGCCCGCGAGGAATTCTTCACGGGTAATTTTCCAGCCTGCTCGTTGATCGGGATCAGCGCGCTTGCGACGCCGGAGCTCAAGGTTGAGATCGAAGCGACCGGCTTCATCAACGCCTCCGATGCCGGGTAATATGATAGGACCGGAGAGGGTTACCCGACGCGATATTGGGTGACACGCCACCGGAAAAGCCGATCCGTGCGATGAGACCCACCAACGAAGTTTGCACGGATCGCCGCTTCGCCATGCCGAGATTCGGCGACGCCATGGGATGCAGCTGTGGAGTACTAACACTATGACAAGGGGAGGCGACATGGCTCGCGAGGTAGGCAGATCCAGGAAGATTCTGATCGTAGGGGGAGGCATCGGCGGACTGGCCGCTGCCGCTGGACTCGCAGATCTCGGGTTCCAGGTTCAAGTGTTCGAGCAAGCAGAGGACTTCCGCGAAGTGGGTGCTGGTATCCAGATTGCGCCCAACGGCTCACGGGCTCTTCAACAATTGGGATTGCTGAAGGAGTTCGACAAGTGGTCGTGGAAACCTGGTGCACTTGTCATGCGCGACGCCTTCGACGGCGAAGACATTGTTAGAATTGGACTTGGTGATGAATTCGTCGGCCGGTTCGAACATCCCTATGCCGTAATTCATCGCGCCGACCTTCTGGGACTCTTGTTGGAAGCATGCAGGAGAAATCCGAGGATCGATCTTGCGACGAATTCGCGGGTCGAAAAGATAGAAGAGCTTGGTCATGGCGTACGCATTAGGCTCGCTGACGGCCAGAGTGTCGACGGAGATGCGCTCATCGGAGCTGATGGGCTTCGTTCAGTGGTGCGCTCTCACATCATCAATGACGGGCCGCCTCCCGCGCCTAAATACATCGTCTATCGGGGCGTCGTCTCGCGTGAACAAATTCCCGATGACGTCTGGGCGCCCGAGGTTGTCATGTGGACCGGGCCGAACGCCGACTTTGTGCATTACCCATTGCGGTCAGGGGAACTGTTCAATCTCGTGGTCACGTTCAAAGCTGACCGCGAGCTAGATCCCATGGACATCGCCGGGAGTCGTCAAGAGATGACGGCTCCCTATGCAAGCTTTCACCCGACAGTTCATCGACTACTTGATCTGCTTCCAGCCGATCGCAAGTGGATGGTTACGGATCGGACCCCGACCCGCGGGTGGTCGCGTGGTACAATAGCAGTCCTTGGCGATGCCGCGCACCCAATGTTGCAGTATATGGCCCAAGGTGCCTGCCAAGCCCTCGAAGATGTCGCACAGCTTGTTGAACAGGTTCGCGCGACGTCGGGAGAGTTGCCGTCCGCGTTTGAACAATACGCCGAGAAACGTTACCTACGGACCGCGCGAGTCCAATTCTCGGCCCGACAGATGATTGAACTTTGCCAGGTGAGTGGGCTTCTGGCGGATCTTCGCGCGGGATATTTCGGCTCTCGAACGCAACAGCAGCTCCATGACGGAATTGCCTGGCTATATTCGCCGCATCCTGGTGAACGGTTCAGTTGATCACGTTATAAGACGGTCTCGTTGTCGGATTATCGGCCGTTGTGATCTCTCCTGGGCCGGAATAGGCTGGGTCGCTGTTGTGTCATTTCAAGGTAAAGGCGGTCGCATGACGCTACCCATCAAAGGATCCATCGTCTTCATAACGGGGGCTACAGGCGGCCTCGGACAGGCGTTGACGGCCGCCGTAGCTGCGCGCGGCGCGGCCAAAATTTACGCTGCAGGCCGCGATGTCTCCGCGCTTGCAAACGCACCCGGCGTCATCCCGATTAGGCTTGATGTCACCAGCGACGACGAGGTTGACCAAGCCGCATCCATTGCCAATGACGTCACGCTATTAATCAACAATGCTGGTGTGAACCACAATGCGACCTTCATGCGCACCTCGGATCTGCAAATCGCGCGCGAGGAAATTGAGGTCAATTATCTCGCGCCGTTGCGAATGACCCGAGCCTTTGCATCCCCTCTGATCCAAAGCCATGGTGCCGTGCTCAACGTTTTGGCATTGCTGGCGAGAGTTAATTTTCCGCTGATGGGCTCATATTGCGCGTCCAAAGCGGCGGCTCTTAGTCTCACTCAAGGCCTGCGCGGTGAGTTAGCACCAAAAGGCGTTCGTGTTGTCGCGGCGCTGCCGGGCGCCATCGACACGCGTTTGACGGCAGACCTTGACATACCAAAAATGACACCGGCCGAGGCTGCCGCGGGCATCCTTGACGGGTTTGAGGCCGGGGAAGAGGAAATCTACGTCGGCGAGATGGCGCGCAGCCTCGCGGAGCGTTTGGCGAGCGATGCAAAAGCTGTGGAACGTGAACTGGCGTCTGGACTGATCTGAGCAGGCGACGGCTGGGAGGATAGCCGGGCGGGCGTTGTAAGTCTGGAACGTCGGCAGTTCCGGTTTCGAACGCGTCAAGGTCGCGTTTTCGGCGGCAAGAGCGCGCTCCATGGTTCTTGCGGATCATCGCAATCGACCGAGCGCTTATTTTTCTATTTGGCTGCGGCGGAATGACGAGCTCGATCCCTGCGCTTTGCAGCAGATCCAGCACCCGCTCTTTTGCATCGATTGCCTTGTCGGCGCTGAAGGCGGTGATCGTCTACCTGATCCGACAAAAGCGTGACTGTACCGTAAGCGCCCGGTCATGACCGCCTTCCGTAGTGGTGTTCGGATCGGCTAACGATCGGGCTCGGGATGCTGAAGATGGTGTCCATGAGTGGGGCTTAATGGACACGATCCCGTTGGACGGAATGATTGGCGGGGATCTTCGGGGCGAGACAGCGCCCGCACGCCGGCGCAAGTCCTATACCCTCGAAGAGAAGCAG